>NZ_JBHVKJ010000036.1:0-67903 GCF_042798275.1 Nocardioides sp. NPDC057767
GTCGTGTGCCGGGTGAAGCAGCCGCGTAAGCGAGTTGTGGACGGTTCACGAGTGCGACCCGTCAGCGAACCGGCGCACCGGCGCCGGAGAGCGCCTGCTTGACCTCGCCGATCCGCACCTTGCCGAAGTGGAAGATGGTGGCCGCCAGGACGGCGTCCGCGCCGGCCTCGACCGCGGGCGGGAAGTGCTCGGCCTTCCCCGCGCCGCCGGAGGCGATGACCGGGACGGTCACCTCGCTGCGTACTGCCTTGATCAGGTCGATGTCGAAGCCGTCCTCGGTGCCGTCGGCGTCCATCGCGTTGAGCAGGATCTCGCCGGCGCCGAGCTCGACCGCCTTCGCGGCCCACTCGATCGCGTCGATCCCGGCGGACTTGCGGCCGCCGTGGGTGGTGACCTCGAAGCCGGAGTCAGTCCCCGGCGCCCGGCGGGCGTCGACGGAGAGCACCAGGACCTGGTTGCCGAAGCGGTCGGCGATCTCGGCGATCAGCTCGGGACGTACGATCGCCGCGGTGTTGACCGCGATCTTGTCCGCCCCTGCGCGGAGCATCCGGTCGACGTCGTCGACGCTGCGGATCCCACCGCCGACGGTGAGCGGGATGAAGACCTGCTCAGCGGTGCGGGTGACGATCTCCAACGTCGTCGCCCGCCCCTCGTGGGAGGCGGAGATGTCGAGGAAGGTGAGCTCGTCGGCGCCTTCCTTGTCGTACGTCGCCGCCAGCTCCACCGGGTCGCCGGCGTCGCGTAGCTCCTTGAAGTTGATCCCCTTGACGACGCGACCGGCGTCGACGTCGAGGCACGGGATGACGCGTACGGCAAGGCTCATGCCGCCACCTCCGTAGCGCAAGCACCAGAATACGGACGCGGCGGCCTGAGGCCCATGGTCGCTCGCTGGCGCTCGCTCATGACAGGTCCCCGCGCTGCCGGCCGAGAGTGAGGTCGAGCGCCTCGGCGAGGTCGAGGGAGCCGGTGTAGAGCGCCGTGCCGGCGATCGCACCCTCCACGCCGATCTCCACCAGGCCCATCAGCGCCTCGATGTCGTCGATCGTGGTCACTCCTCCGCTCGCCACGACCGGCCGGTCGGTGGCCTCGCAGACCGTGCGGAGCAGGTCGAGGTTGGGACCCTGGAGCATGCCGTCCTTGTTGACGTCGGTGACGACGTAACGGGCGCAGCCCTCCTGGTCCAGTCGGGCAAGGGTCTCGTAGAGGTCGCCGCCCTCCTTGGTCCAGCCGCGCGCGGCGAGGGTGCGGCCGCGTACGTCCAGGCCCACCGCGACCCGGTCACCGTAGGTAGCGATCGCCCGCCGGGTCCACTCCGGGTTCTCCAGCGCGGCGGTGCCGATGTTGACCCGGCGGCAGCCGGTCGCCATCGCGGCCTCGAGCGACTCGTCGTCGCGGATGCCACCGCTCATCTCGACCTTGATGTCGAGCTTGCCGACGATCCCGGCGAGGATCTCGCGGTTGTTGCCGTGACCGAACGCGGCGTCGAGGTCGACCAGATGGATCCACTCGGCGCCGGTCTCCTGCCACCTCATCGCGGCCTCGAAGGGATCGCCGAACCGCTTCTCCGACCCGTCCACGCCCTGGACCAGCTGCACCGCCTGCCCGCCCTTCACATCGACGGCCGGCAGGAGCTCGAGATAGTCACCCATGGGACGATCCTATGTTCTGTACGCCGCCACCCGCGCCCCGCGGTCCGGCTGCGAGACGGCGGTATGTTCAGCAAGGTATGCAGGCCAACCGTCACTTCCCTCGTGGAGCTCCTCATGGGAAGCGATGCTTCGGCTGCGTACCTTGCTGAACATACCGACTCAGCGAGGCGCCAGCACCTCGAACTCGTACGCATCCGGGTCGGTCATCCTCGCCCATCGACCCGCACCGCCGGTCTCGTCGACCAGGGTCGCACCGAGATCGACGAGGCGACGGATCTCGTCCTCGGGACCCGTTTCCTCGGGCGCGATCAGGTCGAAACGGAACCGGTCCCGGGGTCCGCGCGGCACCGGCGGCGGCCCGCCCCAGGCGACCTTGGCCGTTCCAGATGGGGTCGCGACCGCGGTCTCGCCGTCCTGGTCCCAGACGAGCGGCCAGCCGAGCGCGGCGCTCCAGAAGGTCCCGTTCTCCCGCGACCCGTCCGCGGCCACCTCGCCCAGGAACCCGGTCCCCGCCAGCCAGTTGTTACCGGCCGGGATGACGCACAACTCGTTGCCCTCCGGGTCACCGAGCACGATGTGGTCCTCCTCCGGCAACTGCCCGACATCGAGGTGGCGGGCGCCGAGGTCGATCAGCCGGTCCACCGTCCGCTGCTGGTCCTCGGGCAACCGGCTGGTCAGGTGGAGATGGTGCGGGTTCGCCAACGTCTTGGGCGTGTCCGTGGGCAGGAACCGGATCCGGAGATCCTCCTCGGCCCGTGGCGACAATCTGATCTCGCCGTCCCCGGCCTCGATCTCCCGACCCAGCACCGCCGCCCAGAACCCCGCGACTCGCTCAGGGTCGTTGGCGTCGATGCAGATCCCGAACCCCCGAGGTGCCATGACCGGCAACGTAGGACCTGACCGGCCGCTTGCACAACCGGATTCGATCAGTTCGCGTCCGCAGGCCACGCAACCACGGCCGCGAGCTGGCCAGCCCCTTCTCCATGTCGGGCGCGATCACCTTCTCCATCGAGTAGAACCTGAGCAGCAGCCCCATCACCCCGCTCACCGAGCCGGTGTGGGTCCAGGCCAGCCGCGTGCCGTCGGCGACGGTGGCGAGGGTCGAATGTCACCGTGCTCCTGCTCTTGAAACGGCTTCAGGAATGTCACGACGGTACGCCTGCGGCGACGAGTTCGAGAACGTCCTCGGTGCTGCGTACGTCTCCGAAGGTGCGATAGATGGTCGTCAGCGTCGCGTTGTGGGACTCGTCGTTGCGACCAGCGGTGGCGTCGGCGACCAGGATCGTGCGATACCCCAGCGTGGCAGCGTCGCGCACCGTGCCGGCGACGCAGACCTCGGTGAGAGTGCCGGTGACGAGGACGGTCTCGATTCCGCGGTCTCGAAGCTGGTCGTGCAAGGTCGAGCTGCCCGGAAAGAGCGCGCTCGTTGCGGTCTTCTCGACGAGCAGGTCGCCATCACGTGCCTCCAGCCCTGGCCCGAGCCTCCTCTCGACCGGCCCGGCCCCGCCGCTTCTCCGGAACATCTGCGCGACGTCCTCACCGAGGAACTCTCGCGCCCACGCCGTCGGACCGGGGTCGCCCGGCACGATCCACGCCACGGCGCCACCGGCATCACGAAGGGCTTCCGCCAACAGACGTACGTTCGGGGTGATCGCGTTGCAGATCTCGTTCGCTTCGTAGAAGAAGGGAACGAGATCGACCACGAGCAGCGCGGTCCGGGTCGGGTCGAGAGTCTCGTACGCATAACGGCTGCCCCGCCGGGCCTCGTGACGTACGTACTCACGCTCGGGTATCGCCCACCGGTGCACCCCTGACGCGGGCACTCAGGCTCTCTCGGGGTTGACACCGACGGAGCCGTCGATGGTCTCGCGGAGGATGTCGGCGTGGCCCGCGTGACGGGTGGCGTCACAGAGGCGGGCGGCCATGACGTTGAAGAGCATCACCTTCTCCTCCCACCACGGTACGTCGCCGGGGGCGTCTATCGGGAGCGCTGCGATCGTGGCGTCCACGTGCGCGCCGACCAGCCCGTAGAGGTCGAGGACGTCGGCGCGGCTCTCGTGCTCGGTGGCCCGATGGGTGGCGTCCCACCACCCGGCGGTGTCCCAGGGCGGGAGATCGAGCGGCGGCGTACGGCCGAAGACCTCGCCGAAGTAGCGCGCATCCGAGAGGGCGTTGTGCTTGACCAGGCCGAGCAGGTTGGTGCCGGTGGGCGTCATCGGGCGGCGGATGTCATCCTCCGGGAGCCCCTCGAGCTTCCACACGAGCGCGTCCCGGACGCCACAGAGCTTGTCGTGCAGATGGGCCTTGGCAAAGTCGTCGATCACGACGACCATCCTGCCGTGCCCGGGACGGATCAGCGGCGGAACAACAGTGTGTAGACCACCGGCGCGACCAGCACCGACGCGATGGCCGCGAAGACCACGGTGCCGATGTCCTCGGTGACGAGATAGACCATCGCGTTGAGGAGCAGAAGGACGGCGACAAGGATCCGTACGTTGCGCCGTCGGCGCTCCGCGAGCGCACTCGCCGGCCGGGACCGGCGAGCCGGAACCCACCCCAGGAGCCGTTTCCGCCGGGCCCGGCGCGCGGCCTCCTTGGCCTCCCGCGCGGCCCGGGACTCGGCGGCGGCAGCAGCGAGCCGCTCGCGCTCGGCACGGGCCTTCGCGCGGGCCCCGGTCTGGGCCACCTACGCCGCCTTCAGGGACTGCACCCAGTTGCGCAGCACCGCGGCGCCGGCGTCGCCGGACTTCTCCGGGTGGAACTGGGTGGCGCTCAGCGGCCCGTTCTCGACGGCCGCCACGAACCGGTCACCACCGTGCTCGGCCCAGGTGACCAGCGGGGCGACGGTGCGGTCATTGGTGACGAGGGTCCAGTCGCGCACGCCGTAGGAGTGGACGAAGTAGAACCGCTCCTTCTCGACGCCTGCGAACAGCGACGAGCCCGCGGGGACATCGAGCGTGTTCCAGCCCATGTGGGGCACGATCGGCGCCTGGATGCGCTCGACGACGCCCGGCCACTCGCCGCACCCCTCGGTCTCGACACCGTGCTCGATGCCGGTCTCGAAGAGGATCTGCATGCCGACGCAGATGCCCATCACGGGACGCCCACCGGCCAGCCGCCGGGCGATGATCCGCTCGCCGCGGATCGCCCGCAGGCCCTTCATGCAGGCCTCGAAGGCCCCCACGCCGGGCACCAGCAGCCCGTCGGCCGCCATCGCGGCGTCGAGGTCACCGGTCAGCTCGACCGAGGCACCGGCACGTTCGACGGCGCGCACGGCGGAGCGTACGTTGCCCGAGCCGTAGTCGAGCACGACCACCGAAGGCTCGCTCACAGGGCGCCCTTCGTCGACGGGATCCCGGTCTCGCGCGGGTCGTAGGCGATCGCGTCGCGGAAGGCCCGCGCGAACGCCTTGAACTGCGTCTCCACGATGTGGTGCGGCTCGCGGCCGGCGAGCACGTTGACGTGCATCGTCAGGTGGGCGTGGTGGGCGATGGAGTCGAAGATGTGCTGGGTCAGGGAGCCGAGATAGGGAACCCCGGACCCGCCGAGCAGCACGTACTGCTGCCCTTCCGGCTCACCGGTGTGGACCGAGTATGGCCGCCCGGAGACGTCGACGACGCACCTTACCAGCGCCTCGTCGAGCGGGACGGTCGCGTCACCGTAGCGGCGGATGCCCTTCTTGTCACCGAGCGCCTGGCGCAGTGCCTGGCCGAGCACGATCGCGGTGTCCTCGACGGTGTGGTGGGCGTCGATGTGCACGTCGCCCTCGGAGTGGACGGTCAGGTCGACCAGCGAGTGGCGGCCGAACGCGGTCAGCATGTGGTCGTAGAAACCGACTCCCGTCGACACGTCCACCCGTCCGGTGCCGTCGAGGTCGACCTCGACGACGACCTTCGACTCCGAGGTCTCCCGCTCGATGCGGGCAGTCCTTGCCGAACTCATGCGCGTGCTCCGTTCACATCGGTCAAAGCTCTTCTGAATGCGTTCATCTCGCGGGGTGTGCCGACCGAGACCCGCAGCCATCCCTCGGGCCCGGTCTCGCGAATCAGCACCCCGTGGTCGAGCAGCCCCTGCCACACGGCGTGCCGATCGGCGTAGCGCCCGAAGAGGACGAAGTTGGCGTCCGAGTCGGCCACCTCCAGGCCCTCGCCGCGCAGCCACTCGACCAGCGAATCCCGCTCCGCGCGGAGCGAGGCGACATAGCCCAGCAGCTCCGGCGCGTGCCGTAGCGCGGCGCTCGCCGCCGCCTGGGTCACCGCGGAGAGGTGGTAGGGCAGGCGTACGACACGGATCGCGTCACAGATCGCCGGGTCGGCCGCCAGGTAGCCGAGCCGCAGCCCCGCCCCGGCGAAAGCCTTCGACATCGTGCGGGTGACCACCAGGTTGCGGTGGGCGGAGAGCAGCTCGAGCGCCGAGGGAACCCCGCTCCGCCGGAACTCGCCGTAGGCCTCGTCGACCACGACGATCCCACCGTCACCGACCGCCTCGCACAGCGCGGTCACCGCCTCCGGCGGCAACGCGGTGCCGGTCGGGTTGTTGGGGCTCGGCAGCAGCACGACGTGGGGCTGGGTCTCCTCGACCAGCGCCCGCGCCTTCTCCAGGTCGATCGCGAAGTCGGTCTCGCGGTGCCCGACGACCCACTCGGTGTTGGTGTCGCGGGCGTACTCCGGATACATCGAGTAGGTCGGCGCGAAGCTGATCGCGGTGCGCCCCGGGCCACCGAATGCCTGCAGCAGCTGCAGCATCACCTCGTTGGACCCGTTGGCCGCCCAGACCTGCGCGGGCGTGATCTGCGCCTTGGGCACGTCGGCCCGGAGGTACGCCGCCAGCCCCTCCCGCAGCGCGACGAACTCGCGGTCGGGATAGCGGTTGAGGTTGCGCGCCGCAGCGCCGACGCTCGCCGCGATGTCGGCGACCGTCTCGGCGGAGGGCTGGTAGGGGTTCTCGTTGACGTTGAGCTGGACCGGGACGTCCAGCTGCGGCGCACCGTAGGGCTCGATCCCGGCGAGCTCGGCACGGATCGGCGGCCAGCTCATGAGAACCTCACCGACACTGCGGCGCCGTGGCCCGGCAGGTCCTCGGCCTCGGCGAGCGTGACGACGTGGTCCTTGACCGCCGCCAGCCCCTCGCGGGAGTAGTCGACGACGTGGATCGACTTGGTGAAGGCGCGCACCGAGAGCCCCGAGGAGTGGCAGGCGCAGCCGCCGGTGGGCAGCACGTGGTTGGAGCCGGCGCAGTAGTCGCCCAGCGACACCGGGGCGTAGGACCCGACGAAGATGGCGCCGGCGTTGCGGATCCGCCCGGCGACCCCGGCGGCGTCCGCGGTGTGGATCTCGAGGTGCTCGGCGGCATAGGCGTTCACGACGTCGACACCCTGGTCGACGTCGTCGACGAGCACGATGCCCGACTGCGCACCGGTCAGCGACGTACGGATCCGCTCGACGTGCTTGGTCGCGGCGACCTGCTTCTCGAGCTCGGCCTCGACGTCGGTGGCGAGCGTCTCGGAGTCGGTGACCAGCACCGAGGCTGCGAGGGGGTCGTGCTCGGCCTGGGAGATCAGGTCGGCGGCGACGTAGGCGGCCTCGGCGGTGTCGTCGGCGAGGATCGCGATCTCGGTCGGGCCTGCCTCGGAGTCGATCCCGACCTGGCCCTTGAGCAGGCGCTTCGCGGTGACGACATAGATGTTGCCGGGCCCGGTGACCATGTCGACGCGCTCGCAGGGGTCGACCCCGTAGGCGAACATCGCGATGGCCTGGGCGCCGCCCACGGCATAGACCTCGTCCACGCCGAGCAGCGCGCACGCAGCCAGGATGGTCGGCTGCGGCAGGCCGCCGAACTCCTTCTGCGGCGGCGAGGCCAGCGCGATCGAGGGCACCCCGGCGACCTGCGCCGGCACGACGTTCATCAGCACCGAGGAGACCAGCGGCGCCAGACCGCCGGGCACGTAGAGACCCACGCGTCCCACCGGCACCTTGCGGTGGGTGACCCGGGCGCCGGGCGCCAGATCGGTGACCGCGTCCTGCTCGAGCTCGGCGGTGCAGGTCGCCCGCAGGCGCGCGATCGACTCCTCGAGCCCGGCGCGGATCTCGGGGTCCAGCTCGTCGAGGGCCTTGGTCAGCGCGGCTGCCGGAACCCGGATGTCATCGACGCGTACGCCGTCGAACCTCTCCGAGAACTCGGCGATCGCCTCCTGTCCGCGCTCGCGGACGGCGTCGATGATCGGCTGCACCGCATGAGTGGCCGCCTCGATGTCGAACTCGGCGCGCGGCACGGCGGCGCGGTAGTCGACGGTGCCTCTGTCGGCACCCCTCAGGTCGATGCGGCGGATCATGCCGCAAGTCTACGAGTCGGTGGGCCCCAGAGCCGATCTGCCGACGCCACGTGGACGCGGCCGGGAAGCGCATACGGCGCGCCGATCGGGGTACCCGGAGAACCGACCCATCAAAGGAGGATCGCCATGGCACGCCCTGGACTTTTCCACCGACACGACAAGCATGCCGACGAGAGCTACCCCGAGACCGACGTGAACCACGCCGAGACTCGTGATCCCTACCCCGGTGGCCCTGCGGTCGTCGGCCACGACGACAACGTCGAGCCGCCGCACCGGGCCAACGAGGATGTCAGCCAGGTGCGCGACCGGGGCACCGACGGCGGACCCGGCAGGGGCTACGAGGCAGCCGGCGTCGAGCACTACCGTCACGCCGAGGACAGCCGTCGTGCCGCCCTGCACGACACCTACGGCGGCATCAACTGGGGCGCCTGCTTCTTCGGCTGGTTGGTCGCGGTCGGCGTGACCGTCCTTCTCGGAGCGATCATCAGCGCCGTCGCCTCCGCGATCGGCACCGACCAGAACTGGACCCAGACCGACCTGGAGTCGATGGCCGACTCGATCGGGATCGCGGCCGCGATCACGCTCGCCGTGGTGATGTTCATCGGCTACTACGCCGGCGGGTACGTGGCCGCCCGGATGTCCCGCTTCGACGCCCGCAGGCAGGGCCTCGGTGTGTGGATCGTCGCGATCGCGGTGATGGTCATCGCCGCCGTCGCCGGCGCGCTGTTCGGCTCCAACTACGACATCATGCAGCGGCTCGACCTGCCCAACGTGGGGGTGAGCACCGACCAGCTCGGCTGGGGCGCGCTGATCGCCGGGGTCGTACTCCTGGTCGTGATGCTCGTCGGGGCGCTCCTCGGCGCCGCCACGGGCCAGCGCTACCACACCAAGATCGACCGCGCGGCGTACGAGGACTGACGGCTCGGACCGACACTCGGGGTGGGGTTCGCGGGCGCACACCCCCGCGAGCCCCATAGGTTGGTCCCGTGAATGAGCGCCAGCGAGTGAACCATGCAAGCATCGCGCCGCCGCCTCCGTACCATGGCGCTCGCGCAACGGAGGTGGCGGCGTGAACGAGCGACTCCCGATGTTCCCGCTCAATGCGGTCCTGTTTCCCGGCGTGACACTGCCGCTACGGGTCTTCGAGGACCGCTACCGCGCCATGGTGCACCACCTCCTCCGTCAGGAAGAGGAGGAGCGCCACTTCGGCTCGGTGGCGATCCGCGAGGGCTATGAGGTCGGGGAGACCGGTGCCCAGTCGCTCTACCGCGTCGGCGTGAGGCTGCTGATCACCGAGGTGGAGCAGCACAAGGACGGCTCGTTCGACCTCGAGGTGCTAGCCGTCGACCGGATCCGGATGGACAGCCTGGTCAGCTCGGGCGACTTCCCCGTCGCCGACGTCGAGGAGCTCCCCGAGGACCACGTCACCGTCCCGGGCAGCGTCGTCGACACCGCCCGGGCGACCTTCACCGCCTACCGTGCCGCGCTGCTGGAGTTCCGCGAGGACCCGTTCACCGGCTCGCTCCCCAAGGACCCGGAGTTCCTCTCCTGGACCATCTCGGCCACCACTCCCCTGCCGATGCCCGACCGGCAGGCTCTGCTGGAGGCACCCGACGCCGCCCTGCGCCTGGGCATGGCCACCGACCTGCTCCGCGCCGAGCTCAGGGCGATGAACGTCATCCCGTCGTTGCCCGCCACCGAGGTCGCCCGCACGAAGTGGTCGCCCAACTGATGGCGAAGAAGAAGACCGCTGGAGGCACCCCGGCGACCGTCGCTCTCACCCAGGCCGGCATCGACTACACCCTCCACCCCTACGAGCACGACCCGCGCGCCGAGTCCTACGGCCTGGAGGCCGCCGAGGCCCTCGGCGTCGAGCCCGCGCGGGTCTTCAAGACGCTGATGGCCTCACTGGACGGAAAGCTCGTCGTCGGCATCGTCCCCGTCACCGGCCAGCTCGACCTCAAGGCGCTGGCCCGGGCACTGGGTGGCTCCAAGGCGCAGATGGCCGAGGTCTCCGCGGCCGAGCGCGCCACCGGCTACGTCGCCGGCGGGATCTCACCCGTCGGCCAGAAGCGTCCGCATCCGACCGTCGTGGACGAGTCGGCCACGACGTACGAGACCGTCTACGTCTCCGGCGGCCGCCGAGGCCTCGATCTGGAGCTCGCCCCGACGGACCTGATCAAGATCACCGGCGCTGCCACAGCCCCGATCGCCAGATGACCCGCCGAGTCGGCTCGTCATGACGCGCCGGCTCGACGCTCAGGAGCGGGGCAGGCCCTCCGGGTCGGCGTCCTCGTGGGGCGCCCACATCAGGAAGATCACCATCAGCGCCAGCATCGCCGAGCCCGGGACGAGCAGGACCAGCCACGGAGAGGCCAGCTGGAAGCTGTCCTGGAGAACGGTGCCGTCGGCGGCGCCCTTGGCGAGACCGTTGGGGTCCTCGGGTGAGAGCAGCGAGGTGACCAGCAGCATCAGGCCACCACCGACCGCTCCCCCGAGCGTCACCGCGGCGAGGGTGACGAGCTCGGAGCGGTTGAGCCAGACCGCGGCCGCGATGCCGACCAGCAGGCCGAGCACGATCGCGCAGACCGAGAACCAGGCGGTCGCCGCGAAGACGCCCTGGTCGATGTTCTGCGCGATCGTCGGCGGGTCGATCGCGATGAGCCCGCGGTACCACTTGTCCTCGAGCACCATCCCGGTCGGTGGGGTCCACAGCGTCGCCGCGGCGAGACCGGCGGCGAGACCGCCGACGACGAAGGCGACGACGATGATCGCCACCTGCACCAGCACCGGGCGGGACAGGTCGGGGCGGGCGGAGCGGCGGCCGGTCACGTAGAGACTGGGCGGCGGCGGCACGATCAGATTGTCAGGCATCCTGGTCCGAGGAGGTGTTTGAGGTCGGCGAACAGCTCGGGAGTCGGTGTAACCCGCAGCCGGTCATCGAGCTTCATGACCCGGGTCGCGTCCCGTGTCATCAACCGTAGCCTGACCTCGGCTACGCCGGGGTAGGTGGTCAGTACGTCACGCAGCGAGGCGATCACCGGCGGCGTGCACCGCGTCGACGGCAGCGTGATCACCACCGGTCCCCCGGCCGCACCCGGCCCACCGGTCAGGTCGGGGACGGTGACCTCCTGGCCGCGCAGCTCGGGCTGGTCCTTGTCGCGGGAGAGCTGGCCCTTGACCCGGATGATCGAGTCCTCGACCAGGTGCGGCGCCGCCAGCTGGTAGGACGAGGGGAAGAGCAGAACCTCGACCGAGCCCTCCAGGTCCTCCAGCGTCACCGTGGCCCAGGCGTCGCCCTTCTTGGTGATGCGCCGGTTGACGTTGGTGACCAGACCGGAGACCGTGACGGTGGAGTTGTGGGGTCGCGACTCGTCGGTCATCAACTGGCCGATGGTGCAGTCGGTGCCGTTGGCGAGCACGTGCTCCAGGCCCATCAGCGGGTGGTCGGAGACGTAGAGGCCGAGCATCTCGCGCTCGTGGCCGAGCAGGGTCATCTTGTCCCACTCGTCCATCTCCGGGATGGCCACCGAGACCCCGAACTCGACTCCGTCGCCGTCGTCGAGACCGCCGAAGAGGGAGTCCTGGCCGATCGCCTCGTTGCGCTTGATGTCGACGTACTGGTCCACCGCGGTCTCGTGGATCGCGACCAGCGAGCGGCGCAGGTGCTTCATGTCGTCGAAGGCACCGGCCTTGATCAGCGACTCGATCACGCGCTTGTTGCAGACCCGGTCGGGCACCTTGGCGAGGAAGTCGTTGAAGTCCTCGAAGCGGCCCTTGCTGGCGCGCGCCTCCACGATCCCGTCGACCACCTGGGCACCGACGTTGCGGACCGCGGTCAGGCCGAAGCGGATGTCGCTGCCGACGGCGGTGAAGTCGTGGGAGGACTCGTTGACGTCGGGCGGCAGCACCGCGATCTTCATCCGGCGACACTCGTTGAGGTAGATCGCCATCTTGTCCTTGTCGTTCTTGACCGAGGTCAAGAGCGCCGCCATGTATTCGGTCGGGTAGTTGGCCTTCAGGTAGGCGGTCCAGTAGGTGACCACGCCGTAGGCAGCCGAGTGCGACTTGTTGAACGCGTAGTCGGAGAACGGGAGCAGGATCTCCCAGATGGTGTCGATCGCGCTCTGGGAGTAGCCGCGCTCGAGCATGCCGGCCTGGAACCCGGCGTACTGCTTGTCGAGCTCGGCCTTCTTCTTCTTGCCCATCGCGCGGCGCAGGTTGTCCGCCTGTCCCAGCGAGAACCCCGCCAGGACCTGGGCGATCGACATCACCTGCTCCTGATAGACGATCAGGCCGTACGTCTCCCCCAGCACCTCCGCGAGCGGCTCCTCGAGCTCGGGGTGGATCGGCACGATCGGCTCACGGCCGTTCTTGCGGTGCGCGTACTTGTTGTGGGAGTCCGCGCCCATCGGGCCGGGCCGGTAGAGCGCGGAGACCGCGGTGATGTCGGCGAAGCGGTCGGGAAGCATCGACCGCAGCAGGGCGCGCATGCCACCACCATCGAGCTGGAAGACGCCGAGCGTGTCTCCGCGCTGCATCAGCTCATAGGTCGGCTTGTCGTCGAAGGGGACCTCCTCGAGCACCAGGTCGATGTCGCGGTTGGCCCGGATGTTGGCGAGCGCGTCCTCGAGGGTGTGGAGGTTGGAGAGGCCCAGGAAGTCCATCTTGACCAGGCCGAGCGACTCACAGGTCGGATACTCGAACTGGGTGACGACCTGGCCGTCCTGCTTGGGCTCCATCAGCGGGACGATGTCGATGATCGGCTCGGAGGCCATGATCACGCCCGCCGCGTGGATGCCGGTCTGCCGGATCTGGCCCTCGAGACCGAGCGCGGTCTCGTAGATCTTGCGGACGTCGGGATCGGTGTCGTGCAGGGCGCGGAAGTCGCCACCCTCGCCGTAGCGCTTGTGGTCGGGGTTGAACAGCTCCTTGAGCGGCACCCCCTTGCCCATCACGTCGGGCGGCAGCGCCTTGGTGATCCGGTCGCCGATCGCGAAGCCGTGGTCGAGGATGCGGGCGGCGTCCTTGATCGCCTGCTTGGCCTTGATCCGTCCGAAGGTGGCGATCTGGGCGACCTTCTCCGCCCCGTACTTCTCCATGACGTACTTGATCGTCTCGCCGCGGCGGTGGTCGTCGAAGTCGATGTCGAAGTCGGGCATCGAGGGACGCTCGGGGTTGAGGAACCGCTCGAAGAAGAGTCCGTGCTCGAGCGGGTCGAGGTCGGTGATCTTCAACGCGTACGCCACGATCGACCCCGCCCCCGAACCACGGCCCGGTCCGATCCGGATGCCGTTGTTCTTCGACCACTGGATGAAGTCGGCGACCACGAGGAAGTAGCCCGGGTAGCCCTTCTGCAGGATGACGTCGATCTCGAACTCGACGCGGTCCTTGACCTCCTGGGTGAGCTTCTCCCCGGGATAGCGGATCTCGATGCCGCGCCAGGTCTCCTTGCGCAGCCAGGACTCCTCGGTCTCGCCCTCGGGGATGTCGGCGCGCGCCATGTAGCCACCGGTGGACTCGGTGAACTCGACGTCGCAGCGCTCGGCGATCAGCAGGGTGTTGTCACAGGCCTCGATCAGGTCCTGCTGCCCCCACAGCTCGCGCATCTCAGCGGCGGTCTTGATGTAGTAGCCGCTGCCCTCGAACGCGAACCGCTTGCCGCCCTTGGAGTAGGGCGGCTCGGTCATCCGGCTGCCGGACTGGACGCACAGCAGCGCCTCGTGCGCGCCGGCGTCCTCGGGGTTGTTGTAGTGGGAGTCGTTGGTGGCGACCGGGCGGATGCCCATGGTCTTGCCGAGCTTGAGCAGGTCGTCGCGGACCCGCTTCTCGATGGAGATGCCGTGGTCCATCAGCTCCAGGAAGACGTTGTCCTTGCCGAAGATGTCCTGCAGCTCGCCGGCCTCCTTGAGCGCCTCCTCCCACTGACCCAGCCGCAGCCGGGTCTGGATCGCGCCCGAGGGGCAGCCGGTGGAGACGATGATCCCCTTGGAGTGCTCGGCGAGGATCTCCTTGTCCATCCGGGGCTTGAAGTAGTAGCCCTCCAGGCTGGACCGGCTGGAGAGCCGGAAGAGGTTGTGCATCCCCTCGGTGTTCTCCGCCCACATCGTCATGTGGGTGTAGGCGCCACCGCCCGAGACGTCGTCGCCGCCCTCCTGGGCCGCGTCGCCCTTGCCCCACCGCACCCGCTTGCGCTCCGAGCGCGGGGTGTTGGGGGTGATGTAGGCCTCGATGCCGATGATCGGCTTGACGTCGTGGGCCCGCGCCTTCTTCCAGAAGTCGTAGGCCCCGTGCATGTTGCCGTGGTCGGTCATCGCGATCGCCGGCATCTCGAGCTCGCTGGTCCGCTTGAACAGACCGTCGAGGAGCGAGGCACCATCCAGCATCGAGTATTCGGTGTGGACGTGCAGGTGGACGAATGAGTCCTTGGAGCCGGCCGCCATTGGCGTGGAGCCCTCCTCGAGGTCGTACGGATGGAGCGGGCGCAGGAGCCCGTGCAGACGGACGACCTGGGGGAAGGACTACAGACTATCGGGGACCACCGACAGGTTTGGTAGGCGGGCCGAGGGTCTCGAGAGGATATGTTTGAGATGTGGTGACGATCCTCGACGGCGGCCTGTCCAACGCGTTGGAAGCACGCGGTCACGACGTCTCAGGTGCCTTGTGGACCGCCCGGCTGCTGGACGAGTCGCCCGCGGAGATCGCCGCCGTCCACCGCTCCTATTACGCCGCCGGCGCCGATGTCGCCACGACCGCCAGCTATCAGGCCAGCGTGCCCGGTTTCGTGGAGGCCGGGATGAGCGAGACGTACGCCACCGAACTGCTGCGCCGCAGCGTGCGCGTCGCCCGCGAGGTCGCCGCGGAGGCGCCCGGGCGCCTGGTCGCCGCCTCGGTGGGTCCCTACGGCGCCTACCTGGCGGACGGGTCGGAGTACCGCGGCCGCTACGGCGTCTCCGCGGCGACGCTGCGCGACTTCCACGCGCCCCGGCTGGCGCTGCTGGAGACCGAGGACCCCGACCTCATCGCGGTCGAGACCATCCCGGACATCGAGGAGGCCGAGGTGCTGGTCGACCTCCTCGACGACATCGGCCTGCCGGTCTGGTTCTCCTACTCCTGCGCCGGCACCCGCACCCGGGCCGGCCAGCCGCTGGCCGACGCCCTGGCGCTGGCCGCTGGCATCCGCTCCGTGGTCGCCGTCGGCGTCAACTGCTGCGACCCCGCCGACGTTCCCGCCGCCATCCAGCTGGCCGTCGCCACCGGCGAGCCCGCCGTCGTCTACCCCAACACCGGCGAGACCTACGCCGACGGCGCCTGGACCGGCACCCCTCACTTCCGCCCCGGCGAGGCCCTCTCCTGGGCCCGGGCCGGCGCGACGTACATCGGCGGCTGCTGCCGCGTCGGCCCCGCCGAGATCGCCCTCATCGCCTCCGAGATGTCCCACCTGCAGGCCGAGGCGTGACGCTGCGGCTAGGGCCAGGCCATCCGTACGTCGGGAGTCTTCTCCTGGTTGGCGGAGCCGTCGGTGCGCTCGACCTCACGCAGGCCGTGGCGGGCGTAGAAGGCCCGGGCGGGGGTGTTCATCTCGAAGACCCACAGGCCGAAGCCGTCGGGGGCCAGCGACTTGACCAGGTCGAGCAGCATCGTGCCGATGCCGGTGCCCTGGGCTCGAGGGTGGACGAAGAGGTCGTCGAGCCAGGTCGTGGTGAAGGCGGCGAACGCGGAGACCTCGCCGCCGACCTCCGCGACCCAGACCTGCGACCCCTTCTGGGGAGCGAGGACCTTGACCCCGAGCCACTCCCGGATGTCGGAGACCGGGTAGATCGGTGGCGGCATCGGCGCGGCCGCACGGGCCTCGACGTAGGTGCGGACGATCTCGGCGACGTCCTCGGCCTCGGCCGGGCGGAGCACTGCCTCGGTGGGAGCCGCGGATTCAGTGCTGTTCACGGATCCAGGCGAGCGCATGCTGGAGATCGTCGGGGTAGGTCGACTCGAACGTGACGTACTCACCGGTCTCCGGATGGTCGAAACCGAGCTTCACCGCGTGCAGCCACTGCCGCTCGACCCCGACGCGGCGGGCGAGGGCGGGGTCGGCACCGTAGGTCAGGTCGCCGACGCACGGGTGCTTGAGCGCGGACATGTGGACGCGGATCTGGTGGGTGCGCCCGGTTTCGAGGTGGATCTCCAGCAGCGAGGCGAAACGGTGTGCCTCGAGCGTCTCGTAGTGGGTCACCGAGTGGCGGCCGTCGGCGCGGACCGCGAACTTGTAGTCGTACTTCGGGTTGCGCCCGATCGGGGCGTCGATGGTGCCCTCGAGCGGGTCCGGGTGGCCCTGGACCAGCGCGTGGTAGGTCTTGTCGACCGTACGCTGCCGGAACGCGTTCTTGAGGACGGAGTAGGCGTGCTCGGACTTGGCGATCACCATCACGCCCGAGGTGCCGACGTCGAGGCGCTGGACGATGCCCTCGCGCTCCTTGGCCCCCGAGGTGGAGATCCGGAAGCCGGCCGCGGCGAGGTGCCCGACGACCGTCTGTCCCTGCCAGCCCGGCGAAGGGTGCACGGCCACGCCGACGGGCTTGTCGATCACCACGAAGGCGTCGTCGTCGTAGATGATCTTGATGCCCTCGACGATCTCGGGCTTGATCTCCAGCGGGTCGGCCTGAGACGGGATGGTGGCGTCGAGCATCGACCCGGCGCTGACCCGGTCGCTCTTGGCCACCACCGAGCCGTCCACGGTCACCAGACCGTCGGCGATCAGCTCCGCGGCCCGGGTGCGGGAGAGGCCGAACAGCCGCGCCATGGCGGCGTCGACCCGCTCCCCCTCCAGACCGTCGGGGACGAGAAGCGTGCGCTGGTCGGCGTGACCGAAGCTCACGTCGCCTCGCCCTCGGAGGCGTCCTCGGTCTTGTCCTTCGCCTTGTCCGCGGCGCCGCCGTCGACGGACCCGTCGAGCCCGATCCCCTTGAAGGAGAGGATCACGATCATCACCGCGGCGACATTGATGCACATGTCGGCGACGTTGAAGATCGGCCAGTTGGGCAGCTGCAGGAAGTCGACGACGTGGCCGACGTAGAACCCGGGTTCACGCAGCAGTCGGTCGATCAGGTTGCCGCTGATGCCCGCGACGAGGATGCCGAGCGCGAACGCCCAGCCCCGGTGTCGCGCACGGCGCGCGAACCAGAGGACGCCGATCGTGGCCACGATCGAGAGCGTCGTGAAGAACCAGGTGAACCCGGTCCCCGTCGAGAAGGCGGCTCCCGGGTTGCGGATGATGTTGAGCTGCAGCACGGAGCCGATCAGCTCCTGCGGCTGCCCGGGAACGAGTGTCGCGACCGCCCAGAGCTTCGTCAGCTGGTCGATGACCAGGAGAAGCACTGCAACGGTCGCGAACTCTGCCCATCGAACAGGGCGCACGTCGGACTCTGGACCGGTATGTGCGTCGCTCAGCGACGCTCCTCGCGCTGCTTGCATGTCATGCACAGTGTGGCACGGGGGAAGGCCATGAGCCGCATCTTGCCGATCGGCTCACCGCAGGACTCGCAGATGCCGTACGTGCCGTCCTCGAGGTATCCCAGAACCCGCTCGATCTGGGCCAGCTTGTCCTTCTCGCTGTTGACCACGGTCAGCTCGTGGTCACGCTCGAAGCTGGTCGCCCCCATGTCGGCCTGGTCCTGGCCGGCGCCGTCGCCTGAGTCCTTCATCAGGCCGGACAGCTCGGCCTCGAGAGCGGTGAGCACCTCGAGGCTGTGAGCCCTCATCTCGTGGAGCTCGTCGACGACCTCGTTGAGCTCGTCCTTGGTCCACGGGTCCTCGCCGTCCTTGACCTTCAGCTGGTCAGGAGAGACGACGGTCTTGGTTGCTTTCTTAGGCACGGCACTCGCTTTCTGGTGTGAGACACGGCCCCCCGGGCCGCAGGTTGGTCAAGGTTTGGCTAGGCGCTCGCCGTGGCCACCGACGTGGAAGCCATGACTGCGAGGCTGGTATTCCCAGAAAGCTCGGGCGGCATCACATGGATACGCCCGACGGTCGCGACAACGCGACCGTCCATAGGTACGGACATGGAGTCCCCTTTCTCCTGCCATCACTTCGCGCCGCCGAGTCGGTGCGGAGTGCGTGCCCGGAATGTAGCCCGGGATCGGGCTCCACTCAACTAACACACCGAAACTGCACCCATATTGGTCCGCAGCGCGGAAAAACCGCGGAATCCTCTTACAGGACCCACCTCACCTGCTACAACGCGTTTCTGCGACGTACCCGCCAGAGGGCGCGGACATGCACATCGGCCGGCCCCGCGTCGCGGGACCGGCCGATGGAAGCCTGACTACGAGGGACTCAGCCCTCGTCCTCCCCCAGGATGGAGCGCAGGCGCTTGGGCGCCGGGCCCGACTCGTTGACGGCGGCCGCCATGACGGGCGCCTGAGACTCAGCCGAGTTGTTCAGTGCGTCGAGCTGCTGCGTGAAGTAGCTCTTCAGGCGCGAACGGTACTCGCGCTCGAAGTTGCGCAGCGTGTCGACCTCGGTGGTCAGGTTGTCCTTCTCACGCTCGAGCTCACCGAAGAGCTGCTGACGACGCTCGGCGGTCTCGCTGTCGAGCATCTGCGCGCGGGTGCGCGCGTCGGCCTCCATGCGGTCGGCCTTCGCCTTCGACTCCGCCTCGAGGCGCTCGGCCTTGGTGCGGGCCTCCCCGACGATCTTGTCGGCGTCGTTCTTGGCCGTGTCGATGAGCGCGTCGTGGTTGCGCGTGGCCAGCTCGAGCAGTCGCGCCGCGGCGTTGGAGGCCTCCGGAACGGTCTCGACCCGGATCGTCTCGATGCCGCCGGTCTGCGGTGCCTCCTGGTACATCGGCATCTGGTGCGAGACCGGCTCGGGGGCCGGCATCGGCTCAGGCGCAGGCGGCTCGGGAGCCATCGGGAAGGACGGACCCCCGCCCGACTGCGCAGATGCCAACTTCCCGCGAAGGTCGTCGTTCTCCCGGGTGAGACGTGCCAGTTCGGCCTCGACCTCGTCGAGGAACTGGTCCACCTCGCCCATGTCGTAGCCCTCGCGGAGCCGGACGGGAGTAAAGCGCTTGTTGCTCACGTCCTCTGGCGTCAGCGGCATGACCTCACCCATTCATTACTCGGTTGACTCAGACGTACGGACTGCACCGCCGGGGGGCGGCATCAGGTTAATGCTGTCGAAACTCTAGCGCCTGTCCGTAGACATGCCAGATGCGGACCGCATCCAGGCACCCACAGGCAGGTGTCGAAGGCCTCAGCTCTGGTTGAAGAAGCCGCCCTCAACGATCCTCTGCTTGGCCTCAGCCGTGACCGAAACGTTCGCAGGTGAGATAAGAAACACCTTGTTGGTGACCCTCTCGATGTTCCCATAGGTAGCAAAGATCAAGCCGGCCGCAAAGTCGACAAGCCGTTTTGCGTCGGCATCGTTCATCTCGGTCAGGTTCATGATCACCGGCGTGCCGTCGCGGTAGTTCTCGCCGACCTGACGCGCTTCGTTGTAGGACGTGGGGGTCAGCGTGATGATCTTCGAAAGCTCTGTCACTGCCGGCACCACCGTTGCTCGTCGCCGCTCGGAAAGGTCAGCCACCGGGGCCGGACGAGACTGCTTCGACCGCACCGGCGCCTTGACGGCCTCGTGGGAGCGGGTCTCGTCGTCATCACCCTCGTAGACGTCGTCGTCGTACCCGGTGTCCTCGAGCAAACCGAGGTATTCACCGAACCTGCGCATCGCGCCGCTCATGCTGCCACCTTCCCCAGAGTATTGCTTCCCGAGACATTACTTGACAGTTGGCCTCTCTCCGAGGACCGCAGACCCGACACGTACGTGTGTCGCGCCATGGGCAATTGCCTGCTCCAGGTCGCCGCTCATCCCCGCCGACAGCACCGTCGCGTCGGGATACTCGACCAGGAAGTCCTCTCGGATCCGGGCCAGCCGGACGAAGGCCGGCTCCGGATCCTCGCCCAGCGGAGCGACCGCCATCAGGCCCCGCAGGCGGAGCCCGTCGGTCGCCTCGACCTCGGCCGCGAGGTCGCGTACGTCATCGGGATCCGCCCCGGCACGCCCCTCGCGCCCGGGCGGGTCGAGGGAGACCTGCAGGAGCACATCGAGGATCTGGCCGCGCTCGCCCGCGCCGCGGCTGAGCCGGGGCAGCAGCGAGGAGCGGTCGACGGACTCGACCACGTCGGCGTAGCCGGCCACGGCGGCCGCCTTGTTGGACTGGAGCCCACCGATGTAGTGCCAGCGCAGGCCGAGGTCGGCGCACTCGGCTGCCTTGGCCGCCGCCTCCTGGTGGCGGTTCTCGCCGACGTCGGTGATGCCGAGTCCGGCCAGGATGCGTACGTCGGAGGCAGGGAAGAACTTGGTGACCACGACCAGGTGGACGTCCTCGGCGGGGCGCCCGGCGGCCTTGGCCGCCCGGGCGATCCGCTCGCGGGTCTCGGCGAGCCCCGCCGCGATCTCATCGGCGCGATCTACCATCAGGCACCTCGCAGCCGGATCAGCGCACCGAGCGACATGCCGGCACCGTCGCGGCGGTAGGAGTAGAGGTCCTCGGACTCGCGGGTGCAGCGGCTGGCGTCGACCGCCTCGACATCCTCGCGGGCCAGCTGGGCGAGCACTCCGGCGCCGACGTCGAGGCTCGGGGTGCCCCAGCTCGTGGTGGCGCGCGTGGCCGGCTCGGCCGCAGCGATCTCCTCCTGCATCTCGGCAGGCACCTCGTAACACTTGCCGCACACGTGCGGTCCGACCCAGGCCTTGATCCGGGTCGCACCGAGAGCGCGCATCCGGGCGATCGTCGCGGGCACGACCCCGACCGCCATCCCCTTGCGTCCGGCGTGGGCCGCGCCGATGACGCCGGCGGCCTCGTCGGCGAACAGCACGGGTACGCAGTCGGCGGTCCGGACCAGCAGCACCAGGTCACGCTCCGTGGTGACGATGCCGTCCGCCTCCGGGCGCGCGCCGCACTCCGCGTCGACGACCGCGTTGCCGTGGACCTGGTAGAGGTCGGCGTAGGGCGCGCCGCCGGCGAAGTCGGCCAGCAGCAGCCGGTGGTTCTCAGCCTTGGCCTCCGCAGAGTCCGAGCCGTTGACCGCGAGATTGAGCTCGGCGTACGGAGCACGGCTGACCCCGCCGTACCTGTCGGTGAACGCGAGGTCGACGAGGCCTGCGGAGGCTCGGAACGAATACAAGAAAAAGCCTTACTTCACACTGTGCTTACTTGAGGAAATCGGGAACGTCGAGCTCATCATCGCTGAACTGCACGCTCGGAGCGGGCTTCTTGGCGACCGGAGCGGGCTCGGCCGGCGGGGTCGCCGGCGGAGGCGTCGCCGGAGCAGCCGGCGCGGGCTTGGTGGCGGGCTTGGCCGGAGCGGCCGGGGTCTCCTCGGCCTCCTCGGCGCGCCGGGTGGCCACCGCGGTGGCCACCGCAGCGGTCTCGCCGTTGTCGGCAGCCTGGGAGCTGGTCGACCGACCCTGCACGCTGCCGAGCGCCGAGGTGCCCTCGCGGCGCTTGGGCATTCCGCCGTCGAAGCCGGCCGCGATCACGGTGACCCGGACCTCGTCGCCGAGCGCGTCGTCGATGGTCGCACCGAAGATGATGTTGGCCTCCTGGTGGACCGCGTCGGCGACCAGCGCCGCGGCCTCGTTGATCTCGAAGAGACCGAGGTCGGAGCCGCCTGCGATCGAGAGCAGCACGCCGTGCGCACCGTCGATGGAGGCCTCCAGCAGCGGCGAGGAGACGGCCATCTCGGCGGCCTCGACGCTGCGGTTCTCACCACGCGCGGATCCGATGCCCATCAGCGCCGAGCCGGCGTTGGACATGACCGACTTCACGTCGGCGAAGTCGAGGTTGATCAGGCCGGGGGTGGTGATCAGGTCGGTGATGCCGGAGACGCCCTGCAGCAGCACCTGGTCGGCCTGGCGGAACGCGTCCATCACCGAGACGTTGCGGTCCGAGATCGACAGCAGCCGGTCGTTGGGGATGACGATGAGGGTGTCGACCTCCTCGCGGAGCTTGCTGATCCCCTCCTCCGCGGAGTTGGCGCGACGACGTCCCTCGAAGGCGAACGGGCGGGTCACCACACCGATGGTCAGCGCACCGAGGCTGCGGGCGATGCGGGCCACCACCGGGGCGCCACCCGTGCCGGTGCCGCCACCCTCGCCGGCGGTCACGAAGACCATGTCGGCGCCCTTGATGACCTCTTCGATCTCGTCGGCGTGGTCCTCGGCGGCGCTCTCCCCCACGCTGGGGTTGGCGCCGGCACCGAGACCGCGGGTCAGCTCACGGCCGATGTCGAGCTTGACGTCGGCGTCGCTCATCAGCAGCGCCTGGGCGTCGGTGTTGATGGCGATGAACTCGACCCCCTTGAGGCCGACCTCGATCATCCGGTTGACAGCGTTGACGCCGCCGCCACCGATGCCGACGACCTTGATGATCGCCAGATAGTTCTGTGCAGCTCCCACGGTGGTCGCCCCTTCGATCGCTGGTTGGTCCTTACGGCGGGCTTCTCAACCCTTACCCTCAGCCTGAGGGTTATAGTTATGTCAACCTCACCGTTCTCAGAACAGTAGGCAGACGTACGTGCTCCAACCGGCGCGACACGCGGGTGCGGATCAGTTGTGCCGATCTCGTGGCTTCCGGTACCGGCAATGTGGCAGAGCCGTCCGGTGGAGACCCGGCGGTCCGGATCAGCCGACGCTCTTGCTGGTGACCGGCTGGCCGGGCACGGAGACGTCGTAGCGCGCCACGTCGGGCTCCGCCTTCATCAGCGCGACCAGCACGTCGGCCTTGGTGTCGGACTGGGCGCTGCTCCCCCACACCACGCGCTTGTCGTTGCGCAGCTCCAGCGAGATCGAGTCGACAGTGGTCACCTCGACGTAGTCGACGCTCTTGGCCACGTCGGCGGGGAGCGCCGAGGCCACTGCGGCGGCCTCGCGAAGCGCATCGGAGTTGGTGCCGGTCACGGTGTTCACCTTCGGCAGGCCGCGCGGCGCCTTCTCGTAGTCCCAGAAGACGGCTCCGGTCTCGTCCAGGGCCCGCAGCCGACCGCCGATCGAGACGACCGCCACCGGCGTACGTTCGGTGACGTCGACGCGGATCTTGTCGGGCCACTCCCGGGAGACGTTGACCGAGCGCACCATGGGGAGCCCGTTGAGCACCCGCACCTGCACGGCCTCCAGGTCGGCGGTGGCCAACGGCTCCCCGACGGGTGCCGCGGCGAACTCGGCGACCGCCTCGGCGCTGGTCATCTTCATCGTGCCGTGCACCGAGGTGCCCTTGACCTGCAGCCAGGTGGAGAAGTAGACGGCCCAGATCCCGCCGAGCAGGAGGGCGATCACCAGGGTGCCGACGATCAGGTAGCGCCACGCGAGCCAGCGCCGGCGCCACTGCCGGCGGGCGAAGGCCCGGCGACTCTTGAGGGTCGCCGCATCGACCGCCGGCCGCTCCTCCTCGGAGTCCGCGTCCAGGTCCGGCCCTTCAGCCGATCCGGTGCTCTCCTCGGTGCTCGACCCGGCCGTGGCCTCCTCCGAGCTGAGGTCGATCTCACGCTCCCCGGACGCCGACCGGGCGATCTCCAGGGCCTCGGCGATCTCGGTCTCCGTCTCCGACCCCTTGTCCCCCATGCTCGCCTCCCCCAGCGTTACTGCTCAGCCTTGCGTAGCCTGGCAAGCACCATCGGGCCCACCTCCGTCACGGTACCTGCTCCGAGAGTCAGAACCAGGTCACCCGGACGCGCGCGGCGGGCCAGCTCGGCAGCGGCTTCCTCGAGCCCGGCGACGCTGACGACCCGGTCGGGCGGCAGCGGGACCGCGTCGGCGACCAGCTTGCCGGTCACCTCGGGGTCGTAGTCCTCGCGGGCCAGGTAGACGTCGAGGACGACGACCTCGTCGGCCGCGCCCAGCACACGGCCCATCTCCTCGCCGAAGATCCGGGTGCGGGAGACCATGTGCGGCTGGAAGGCGACGACCAGCCGCCCCTCCCCGGCCACCGACCGGCCGGAGACCAGGTCGCCGGCGATCTCCGAGGGGTGGTGGGCGTAGGAGTCGTAGACGCGTACGCCTGCGGCCTCTCCCTTGCGCTCCATCCGTCGCCGGGTGCCGGTGAAGGACTCCAGGCCCGCCTTGAGCAGGTCGAAGGAGTGGCCGAGGCGCAGGCCCACGGTGAGCGCGGCGAGCGCGTCGGCGACGTAGTGGCGCCCGGGGATCTGCAGCGTGATCCGGCCCAGCTCGTCGAGCCCGTCGACGACGGTGAACGAGGAGGTGGTGCCCTCCAGGACGATGTCGACGGCGCGTACGTCGGCCAGCTCCGACTCACCGACGCCGATGAAGCGGCGGCCCAGGGAGTGGGCGACGTGGCGCAGGTCGGCGGCGCCGGGGTCGTCGATGACCGCGACCAGGAAGCCGTCGGGCGCCAGCCGCCCCACGAACTGGGCGAAGCCCTCGCGGTAGGCCTCCTCGGTGCCCCACTGGTCGAGGTGGTCGGCCTCGACGTTGGTGACGACCGCGGCGTAGGGCTTGTAGACCAGGAAGGCGCCGTCGGACTCGTCGGCCTCGGCGACGAACAGGTCGCTGGAGCCCTCGGCGGCGTTGGTGCCCGAGGCGGCGAGCTCGCCACCGACCGTGTAGGTCGGCGCAGCGCCCGCGGCCTGCAGCGCGACGGTCAGCAGCGAGGTGGTGGTGGTCTTGCCGTGGGTGCCGGCGACGGCGAGGACGCGGCGGCCCTCCATCACCGAGGCCAGACCGGCCGAGCGCGGGTAGATCCGCAGGCCCTTCTCGACGGCCGCGACGTACTCGGGGTTGTCCTCGCGGATCGCCGTGGAGACGATCAGCGTGTCGACGTTCTCCACCTGGGAGGCGTCATGACCGACGAAGACGGTCGCGCCCTCCTCACGCAGCGCCGCGACCATCGATGAGTCGGCGCCGTCGCTGCCGGAGACCTGGATCCCGCGGGCCAGCATCACCCGGGCGATCGCGGACAGGCCCGCACCGCCGATGCCGATGAAGTGGACCCGGCCCAGCTGTTCGGCGGGAAGGATCTGCTCGGGGACAGGCACTCTCATGACTTACCTCCTGCGACGACCTCGAAGATCATCCGCGCCAGCCGCTCGTCGGCGTCGCGCGGGACCAGGTCGCTGGCGGCCTTCGACATCGCCTCGAGCCGGGCGCGGTCGGTGACGATCGGGGGTACGTGGCTGGCGACCCACGCCGCGTTCATCTCGGCGTCGGGGACCAGCACCGCGCCACCGGCCTCGACGACCGCCCGCGCGTTGAGCGACTGCTCGCCGTTGCCGATCGGGAGAGGTACGTAGACGGCCGGGACACCCACCGCGCTCGCCTCGATCACCGAGTTGGCGCCGGAGCGGCAGATCATCAGGTCGGCGGCGGCCAGCGCGAGATCCATCCGGTCGACGTAGTTGAGCACGTGGTAGCCGGGGCCGGGCGAGGCCAGCTCGTTCTTCGGGCCGATCACGTGGAGCACCTGGATCCCGTTGCTGGCCAGGGCGCGGTAGGCGCCAGAGACGGACTCGTTGATGGTGCGAGCACCCTGGGAGCCGCCGGTGACCACGATCGTGGGCCGGTGCTGGTCGAGGCCGAAGAAGGAGCGAGCCTCGGCGCGCAGCGCCGAGCGGTCGAGCGTGGAGATCATCCGGCGGATCGGGAGCCCGATGTATTCGGCCTTGGGCAGCTTGGTGTCGGGGAAGCTCACCGCGACCCGGTCGGCGACCCGGGCGCCCGCCTTGTTGGCGAGCCCGGGCATCGCGTTGCCCTCGTGCACGACGATCGGGATATGACGCCGCTTCGCGGCGAGGTAGGCCGGCATCGAGACGTAGCCGCCGTAGCCGACCACGACGTCGGGGCGGACCCGGTCGAGCACCTCGTAGGTCGCGTCGACCGCGCCCTTGAGGTTGGCGGGCACCTTCAGCAGGTCGCTGCTGAGCTGGCGCGGCATCGGGACCGGAGGGATCAGCTCGAGCGGGTAGCCCGCGGCGGGAACCACCTGGTTCTCCAGGCCGCGAGGCGTGCCGAGGCAGGTCACCTCCACGCTGGGGTCGAGCCGGCGCAGGGCGTCAGCCGTGGCGAGCAGGGGGGATGTGTGTCCGGCGGTGCCACCGCCGGCGAGGAGGGCCTTCATGATGCGTCCGAACTTAGCGGTTGCGTTGGGCGGACCGGAAAGCGGCTGCCTGGCGTGCCCGATCCTTTGCCAAGGCTTTACGCTGCTTCAGCGCCGCCGCTGCCGCCGGTTCACGACGGGCGAAGCCGATCACCACACCGAGCGCCACCATCGACGGGATCAGCGCCGAGCCGCCGTAGGAGACCAGCGGCAGCGGGATCCCGATGACCGGCAGCAGCGCGAGCACCATGCCGACGTTGATGATCATCTGGCCCAGCAGCCAGACCAGCACGCCGAAGCTGAAGTAGCGCACGAACGGCCGGTCGGTCTGGCGCGCCACCTTGATCAGCGCGAAGGCGAGGGTCAGGAAGAGGCCGACGACCAGCAGGGTGCCGACCAGGCCGAGCTCCTCGCCCAGCACCGCGAAGATGTAGTCGGTGTGGGCCTCGGGCAGGTCGCCCCACTTCTGCTGGGAGGCTCCGATCCCCTGGCCCAGGACGCCGCCCGAGCTGAGCGCGTAGAGACCGTGGGAGGGCTGCCACCCCTGTCCGTGGTAGTCCTTGAACGGGTCCGCGAAGCTGGTCAGCCGGGCGAGCCGCTCGGTGTCGGTGCTGATCAGGAACAGCACCGAGACCCCGATGATCGAGATCGCGATCCCGAAGAGCTTGCCGGGCGCACCGACCACCCACAGCATCCCGAGCACGATCGCGAAGAAGACCAGCGCGGTGCCGAGGTCCTTGCCTGCCAGCACCAGCCCCGTGGCCACGGCGATGCCGGGCAGGACCGGCATCAGCACCTCGTGGAGACTGTCGAGCCGGCGGTCCTTGAGCGCGTAGACATGGGCGGACCACAGCACGATCGCCAGCTTGGCGATCTCGGACGGCTGGATCTTGACCGGGCCGGCACCGATCCAGTTCTGCTGGCCGTTGACGTCGTGGCCCAGGAAGATCGTCAGGAAGAGCAGCACGCAGGCCACGACGTAGCCCGGCCACGCCAGCCTGCGCAGGTGCTTGGGCCGGATCCTGGAGGCGATGAACGCGCACGGGATGCCGATGATCACCCAGAGCACCTGCCGGCCGACGATGGCGTAGGAGTTGCCCAGGTACTGGTAGGCCCACACGCTCGAGGCGCTCAGCACCATGATCAGACCGATGGTCAGCAGCAGCGAGGTGCTGGTCAGCAGCAGGTAGTAGGCGGCCAGGGGCCGGTTCAGGGCCACCCGCAACGCGTGGAACCAGGCATTGAGATAGCCGAGGACCGACTTCGGGTACGCCTTGGCCTGCTCGGCCGAGCCGACACCGGTCTGGTCGGGGCTGGTGGTCGTCACAGTCCTACCTCCCCGTTCCTGGCCCAGTACGTCCGTTACATTCTGGCCGCCGTCGCGGCGTTCCCCGCGCATCTCCCCCGCGTGTCGGCTCCCCGCCGGCGAGCCGGGTCAGACGGTGCGGCGTACGGCGTCGGCGAACGCGTCGCCGCGGGCCTTGTAGTCGCGGAACTGGTCCTGGCTGGCACAGCCGGGGGCCAGGAGCACGGTGTCACCGGGCTTCGCCAGCGCGGCGGCGATCTCGACGGCCTCCGCGAGAGCGGCCTCGCCGTCGGGGTCGTCGAGCTCGACGATCTCCAGGTCACCGGCGTGGGCGGCGAGCGCCGAGGCGATCACGTCGCGGTCCTGGCCGATCAGGATGACGGCGCGAAGCCGGTCATGGATGGAGGCGACCAGATCCTCGAAGCGGGCGCCCTTGGCCAGCCCGCCGGCGATCCAGACCACCGGGTCGTAGGCCTGCAGCGAGGCCTGGGCGGCGTGCGGGTTGGTGGCCTTGGAGTCGTCGACCCAGGTGACGCCGCCGACCTCGGCGACGACCTCGATGCGGTGTCCGTCGGGACGGAACGACGTCAGCCCGTCGCGTACGGCTGCCTGGGAGACCCCGTGGGCACGCGCGAGTGCGGCCGCGGCCAGCGCGTTCTGGACGTAGTGGGGCGCGGAGGAGGCAAGGTCGGAGATCTGGCACAGCTCCGCGGCGGAGGTCTGGCGCTCCTCGATGAAGGCCCGGTCGACCAGGATGTCCTCGACGACCCCCACCTGGCCGACGGCCGGGGTGCCGAGGGTGAAGCCGATCGCTCGGGCACCCTCGACGACGTCGGCCTCCTCGACCAGGTGCATGGTGGCCTCGTCGGCGACGTTGTAGACGCAGGCCCGCTCGACGCCCTCGTAGATGCGGCCCTTGTCGGCGGCGTACTCCTCCATCGAGGGGTACCAGTCGAGGTGGTCCTCGGCGATGTTGAGCACGACGGCCGCCTCGGCAGCCATCGACGAGGTGTAGTGGAGCTGGAAGGAGGAGAGCTCGACGGCGAAGACGTCGTAGCGCTCGGGGTCCATCACGGCCTCGACGATCGGCAGGCCGACGTTGCCGACGGCCACGGACCGAAGCCCGGCCGTACGCAGGATGTTGTCGAGCATCTGCACGGTCGTGGTCTTGCCGTTGGTGCCGGTGACCGCCAGCCAGGGCGCGGCGTTGTCGGGGTCGCGCAGCCGCCAGGCCAGCTCGACCTCGCCCCAGATGGGGATCCCGCGCTCGCGCGCCTGCGCCAGCAGCGGGGCCGTCGGCCGCCAGCCGGGCGAGGTGACCACGACGTCGACGTCGTCGGGCAGCACGTGGGTGGCGCCCTCACCGAGGCGTACGTCTGCGCCCAGGATGCCGAGGAGCTTGGCCTTCTCCTGACGCTCCTCGTCGCCCGGGGACTCGTCCAGGGCGATCACCGAGGCACCCAGGTGGGTCAGGTTGTCGGCGGCGGCGAAACCGGAGACACCGAAGCCGGCCACGACCGCCTTCACGCCCTCCCAGGAGTCGTTGCGGCCGAGCTCGTCGAGCTTCTCAGCCATGTTGTCGGGCTCAGTCATCAGATGGTCGCCACCCATTCGGCGTAGAAGATTCCCAGGCCTGCGGCCACGAACAAGCCGGTGATGATCCAGAACCGGATCACCACGGTGACCTGTTCCCAGCCGAGCAGCTCGAAGTGGTGATGGATCGGTGTCATCCGGAAGATCCGCTTCGGAGTTCCCGTCAGGCGGCGGGAGAGCTTGAACCAGCCCACCTGCAGCATCACCGCGGAGGTCTCCATGACGAACAGACCGCCGAGGATGATCAGCAGGAACTCGGTGTGCGACAGGATCGCGAAGCCCGCGAGCACGGAGCCGAGCGCGAGCGAGCCGGTGTCGCCCATGAAGATCTTCGCGGGGCTGGCGTTCCACCACAGGAAGCCGATGCAGGCGCCGCTGATCGCGGCGCCGAGGATCGCCATGTCGAGGGGGTCGCGGACCTCGTAGCAGGTGCCGATCTCCACGCTGGGACGGCCGCACCGCTGGTTGTTCTGCCAGATCGAGATGATCGTGTAGGCGGCGAAGACGATCGCCGAGGACGCGGCCAGCAGGCCGTCCAGCCCGTCGGTGAGGTTGGTGGCGTTCGAGGTGCCGGTGACCATCACCCAGAAGATCGCCAGCAGCAGCGCACCGCCGAGCCAGAAGAGCAGGCCGTCGCCACCGAGGAAGTGGGGACCGAAGTCACGGATGAAGGAGAGCTGGTCGGCGGCCGGCGTGATGCCGTCCTCGTTCGCCATCGCCGGATGGATCGCCACCACGCCGAAGCCCACCGCGACCAGCGTCTGCCCGACCATCTTGGACCACGCGCGCAGACCGAGGTTGCGCTGCATGAAGACCTTGATGAAGTCGTCGACGAAGCCGACCGCGGCCATGCCCACCAGGAGGAAGAGCAGCAGGTAGGCCGTCGCGCTCGGGGCGTCGCCGGTCAGCAGCTTGGCCGCGATGAAGCCCACGAGGACCGAGATCACGATCGCGACGCCACCCATGGTCGGGGTGCCGCGCTTGGTGCGGTGAGTCGTCGGCCCGTCCTCGCGGATCTCCTGGCCGTAGCCCAACTTCGTGAACTGTACGATCGCAAATCGGGTGCCGAGCAGCGAGAACAGAAGCGCAATCGCTCCGCTCAGCAAGATCGCTCTCATGTCAGCCGGGTGCCTTCCTTGCCATGCCGTTCCTGGTCCTTGCCCCCGGGCCGGTGTGCATAGCGAAGACACCGGCCTCGGGCATTCTTCCCTACGGGTTCGCCGGCTCTGCGGCACCCCGCCGAATCAGCGCATCGATCAGTGTTGCGCCAACGCCTCGCGGACGACCTCGCGGTCGTCGAACGGGTGGGTGACACCGTTGATCTCCTGGCCCGTCTCATGGCCCTTACCTGCGACGACGACGATATCGCCGGGCTGGGCGAGGCTGATCGCCCGCTCGATCGCGGCCCGCCGGTCGCCGATCTCCTCGACGCTCGCGGATCCGCCGGCGGCGCCCGCCAGCACCTGTCGCCGGATGCTCGCCGGGTCCTCGGTGCGGGGGTTGTCGTCGGTGACGATCACGTGGTCGGCCAGGCGCGCGCTGATCTCGCCCATGATCGGCCGCTTGCCGGTGTCGCGGTCTCCCCCGGCCCCGATCACCACGATCAACCGGGACTCGGTGAGCGGGCGGAGCGTGCCGAGCGCGGCCTCGACCGCGTCCGGCTTGTGCGCGTAGTCGACCACCACGGTGAACGCCTGGCCCTCGTCGATCCGCTCGAGCCGCCCCGGGACGCCGGAGCCCTTGGCCAGAGCGGCGGCGACGCTGCGTACGACGTCTGCCGAAGCGGAGCCCGAGGCATCGTGCGCCGCCTGGTACGCGTGGTGGATGCTCGCCAGGGCCGCGAGGGTGTTGCTGACGTTGTAGTCGCCGGCCAGCGGGCTGGCGGCCGGGAAGGACAGGCCGTCGGGGCCGTGGACGGTGAAGCTGGAGCCGTCGGGGCGCAGCTCGATGTCGGTGGCACGCCAGTCGGCGGTGTCGTCGTGCAGGGCGTAGGTCAGGATCGGGATGGCCGCCTCGGCCGCGAGCCGGCGGCCGTGCTCGTCGTCGACGTTGACGATGCCGAGCTTCGCCCGCTCGGGAGTGAACAGGTCGGCCTTCGCCGCGTAGTAGTCCTCGACCGTCTCGTGGAAGTCGAGGTGGTCGCGACCCAGGTTGAGGAAGACGGCGACGTCGAAGACGACCCCGTCGACACGTCCCATCACCAGAGCGTGGGAGGAGACCTCCATCGCGCAGGCCTCGGTGCCCTCCTCCACCATCCGGGCGAAGAGCCCGTGCAGGTCGGGCGCCTCGGGCGTGGTGAGCGGCGTCTTCACGTCACGCCCGCCGATCCGGGTGCCGACCGTGCCGATGACGCCGGCACGGTGGCCGGCGTCGAGCAGCGCGCTCTCGGCGAGCCGGGTCGTCGTCGTCTTGCCCTGGGTTCCGGTCACGCCGATCAACCGCAGCCGGCCCGAGGGGTTGCCGTAGACGCGGGCGGAGAGGGCACCGAGCACCTTGCGCGGCTGCTCCACGAGCAGCACGGGCACCTCGCCGAGACCCTGGGCCTCCAGCGCGGCAGCGCCCGCGGCGTCGGTCAGCACCGCCACCGCTCCGGCCTCGATCGCACCGGCGGCGTAGCCGGCGCCGTGCGCCCGGCTGCCGGGGAGCGCGGCGTAGAGGTCACCCGGCAGCACTCGTTGGGAGCTCAGCGTGACCCCGGTGACACGGGCCTCGCCGCGTACGTCCAGGCCGAACTCGCCGGCCAGCTCGGCCAGCATCACCGGCTCGGTCACTCGTGGGCGGGTCGGGCTCTGGGGATCCGCCGTCTCGTACGCACTGCTCACCTGCGAAGGTTATCCGCCCGGCGGGACGAGGTCCCGCCGGGCCGGCCTCAGGCGTGGCGCTCAGGCGTGGCGCAGCTGGGCCAGTGCCGCGGCGCTGAGCTCGTGCGGTTCCTCGCCGGGGACGACGAGCACGACGGGTACGCCGGCGTCGCGCACCACGGCAGTGGTGATCGAACCGTCGGCGAGCTGGGCGGCACGACCCCGCGGCGACGAACCGAGCGCGATCGTGCGGGCCCCGGCCTCGGTGGCGTACCTGGCCAGCACCGTCCCGGCGCTGGCGTGGTCGCCGACGCTGTGCAGCACCAGGCCGGTCGCGGTGACACCGCGGGCGGCGAGGCGGTCGAGATGAGCGCGCACGGTCGCGGCGGCCGTCTCGGGCTCCTCGGCGTCGATCGCGAGCTCCTCGACGACCTCGGTCTCGCGGACGTGGACCACCTCCAGCGGGGCTCCCTCACCCGCAGCCAGCTCGGCGGCCCGGTCGACGACCGCGTCGGCGTCGAGGGTCGCCCCGACGGCGACCAGCACCGGTCGGCCCTCGCCGCGGACGGGTCCGACGGGCTCCAGCGTGGGCGCGACCGGCTCGGCGGTCTCGGCCGACTCGGCGGCCGTGATCAGCCTGTGTCCGCTGGCCAGGACCGGGATCGCGATCAGGAACGCGGCGGCACCGACGTAGAAGGCCACCGACTGGTCGGTCGCCTCGGCGATCCTGCCCGCGGCGAACGGCGCGAGGCCACCGCCGATGAAGCGTACGAACCCGTAGGCGGAGGAGGCGATCGGCCGCTCCACCGGCGAGACCAGCATGACCGCCTGGGTGGTCAGGGTGTTGTTGAGGCCGACGAAGATGCCGGACAGGATCACGGCCACGATCACCACGGTCGGCGAGGAGACGCCCAGGCCGATGACGGCGAGCAGGACGCCGAGTCCGAGCAGGTTGACGTAGAGGGTCGGCGCGGTGCCGAAGCGGCGCTGCGCCCACGGCGCGCCCCACACGGCGAAGACGGCGACCAGGATGCCCCAGGCGAAGAAGACCCAGCCGAGCTGCAGCGGGTCGTGCAGCCCCATCGGGTAGGGCGCGTAGCCGAGCAGCGTGAAGAAGCCCCAGTTGTAGAGCAGCGCCATGATGCCCATCGTCAGCAGCCCGCGGTGGCGCAGGGCGGCGAGCGGCGCGAGCAGCGAGACCTTCTTCTCCGGCTTGGGCGTCGGCGGCAGGAAGACCAGCGTCGCGACCAGGGCGATCGCCATCAGCGCGGAGACGCCGAAGAACGGGCCGCGCCAGGAGATGCCACCGAGCACCCCTCCGAGGAGGGGGCCGACCGCGATGCCGAGCCCGAGCGCGGTCTCGTAGAGGATGATCGCGCCCGCGAATCCCCCGGTCGCCGAGCCGACGATGACCGCCAGGCTGGTGGAGATGAACAGCGCGTTGCCCAGGCCCCAGCCGGCCCGGAAGCCGACGATGCCGTCCACGCCGTCGACGGTGCCGGCCAGCCCGGCGAACACCACGATCAGGACCAGACCGAGGATCAGCGTCCACTTCGCGCCGATCCGGCTGGAGACCCAGCCGACCCCGAGCATCGCCACGGCGGTCACCACCAGATAGCTGGTGAACAGCAGCGACACCTGAGCGGGCGTCGCCTTCAGCTCCTCGGCGAGCACCGGCAGGATCGGGTCGACGAGCCCGATCCCCATGAACGACACCACGCACGCGAACGCGACCGCCCACACGGCGCGAGGTTGCTTGAACGGGCTTGCGGCAGCTGCCCCTTGGTGGGAGCTCATCCTTCTTGCCTCTTCTCAGACGTTGTTTCGTACGCGTCGCCGGCAGGCCGGCGCGTCAGGAATCGAGCACGGCGTCGACGAGCCGGTCGAGCGCGGGCAGTGCGGCCGCGATGGCCGTCCGGTCGGAGGCGTCGAGGCGCTCCAGTGCCGCCTCGAGCACCTCGGCCCGCTGCGTACGCCTGGCGGCGGTGACCTCACGACCACGGTCGGTGGTCTCGACGAGCACTCCCCGGCGGTCGGCCACGTCGGCCGTACGCCGCACCAGCCCGTCCTGCTCGAGCCTGTTGACGAGCTGGGTCATGGCCGGCTGGGACACACCCTCGGCCCGGGCGAGGTCGGTGATCCGCTGGCCGCCGAGCCGGCCGAGCCGCGCGAGCACCGCGGCGCCGGTCGTGGAGACCTCGCCGGCCGTCGACACCTCGCGCACGAGCCGCACGAGGCGCTCGATGATGGGTGCCAGGTCCCGGCCGGTCACTGCTGCGCTCACCCTAAAAACATAACTCGATTATGTATTGGATGCCAATCGACGTTCTCGATCCGCATCGAGAGATGGCGCGGCGTGCTTGACGGGCACGTCGTGGGGTTGACGGGTGTTGCAGTGCTCGTCAACCCCAGGGACACCCTGACGACCGGGTATCCCTGGGACCGGCTTCACCAGCCAGTGGGCATCTTCGACGGCGCGGTGCCGGTCGGCGGGACGCCGTAGCGACGCAGGACGAAGGACGTGATCTGCGAGAAGACCGGACCGGCTACGGAGCCACCACCGCCGCCGTTGCCGGGGTTGTGGATCGCGACGTAGACCGTGAAACGCGGGTCGTCGGTGGGGGCGAAGCCGCCGAAGGAGACGGTGTTGGTGCCGTCGTAGCACTTGCACTCGGAGTTGACCCGCTGCGCGGTGCCGGTCTTGCCGGAGACGCGGTAGCCGGGGACGGCGGCCTGCTTGGCGGTGCCGTTGACCGGGTCGTTGATGACGCGCTCCATCATCTCCGCGGTCTGGGAGGCGGCCTCCTGGGACACCACCCGGTTGCGCTGGGCGGTGTCGGTGCCGACCTCGACGCCGGAGTTGTTGGTCGCGTTCCCGACGATCAGGCTGGGGTCGATGTGTACGCCGCCGTTGGCGATGGTGTTGAGCGCCGCGGTCATCTGCACGGCGTTGACCGAGATGGACTGACCGAAGTCGATGCGGTCCTCGTTGGCGTCGTTCCAGGCCTCCGGCGAGGCCAGCAGGCCCGCCGACTCGGTGTCCAGGCCCAGCCCGGTGCGCCGGCCCAGACCGAACGCCGACAGGTACTCGCGCAGCTGGCCGTCGGCGTACTTGTCCGCGGCCATCACGGTGCCGATGTTGGAGGACTTCGCGATCACACCGGCGAGGGTGAGCTTCTCGACGCCGTGGGGATACCAGTCGCGGATCGGGGCGCCACCCGACATGTAGGACTCCGGCACCCGGATCCGGGTCGAGGGCGAGACGAGACCCTGGTCGAGCAGGCCGGCGACGGTGAGCACCTTCTGGACCGAGCCCGGCTCGTAGACGTTGGAGAGGGCATTGCTCCCCCGCAGCACCTTCGGCGAGGCGGCCGGGTCACGGGCGTCGAAGGTCGGGTAGTCGACCAGGCTGAGGATCTCGCCGGTCTGGGTGTCCATGACCACGGCCATCCCGGACTCGGCGCGCGAGTTCTGCACGGCGTCCATCAGCGTCTGCTGCACGTAGTACTGCAGGTCGCGGTCGATGGTGAGGGTCAGGTCGTTGCCGTCGACGGGGTCGACGCGGTTGTTGGTCCCGAGTGGCATCCGGGTGCCGCTGACCGGGCTGGTCGCGTCGTACTCGGCGTGGCCGTCCTTGCCGGCCAGGTGCTTGTCGAAAGCGGCCTCGAGCCCCGCGAGCGGACCGTCGTTGCCCATGAAGCCGACCAGGTTCGCCGCGACGTCGCCGTTGGGGTAGTTGCGCAGCGGGTCGCGGCTGGTCCACAGGCCCTGGTAGCCCTCCTTGGACGCCTTCTCCACCGCGGCGGTGGCCTGGGTCGCGGGCACCTGCCGCTTGATGTACTGGAACCGGCTGCCGTCCTTGCGCAGCTTGGCGAGCGCCGATGCGTAGTCGACGCCGAGCTCCTTGGCCAGGAACGCGGCGATCGCCGGGGCGTCCTTCTTGGTCTGCTTCGGGTCGGCCAGCACCATCAGCCCGTCGGAGGAGTCGGCCAGCGCCTCGCCGTCACGGTCGAGGATCTCGCCACGCTCGGCCGGCAGCACGACGTCGACGACGTTCTCGGCGGCCGCCATCGCGGCGTACGAGTGCGGGTCGATGCCCTGCAGCTGCACCAGCCGGCCACCGAAGACCGAGAGCACCATCGCCACCAGGATGAAGCCGACGCGGAGCCGGATGTGCACCGGCCCGCGTCGCCGCGTCGCCGCGGATGCGGGCCGCGGGGCAGGCCGTCGCGCCGGCCGGCGAACCTTCCGCTGGACCTGTCGCCTGGCCATCGTTCCCCTCCCCTACCGGGCCTCGCCCGACGACGTACGCTGCTCCTCGGTCGCCTGCTTCTCCGCCGCCTCCTGGGCGCGCTTCTTCTCGGCGAGCTCGGCCGCCTTCTTCTTCGCGGCGGCCGCCTCGGCCGCCTTCTGCTCGGCGACCAGCACGCTGTAGGGCTTGGCGACCTTCGGGTGCAGCGGTGGCGTCGCGGACCGGTCGGCCGGGGCTGCCTCGCCCTCGATCTCCGCCTCGGGGACCCGCAGCATGGCCGCGTTCTGCGGGACGACCATGCCCAGGTCCTTCGCCTCGGCGGCGATCTTGTGCGGGTCCTCCATCTTCTTCAGCTCTCCGTCGAGCGCCTGCTCACGGGCGGCCAGCGTGGTCGCCTGCTCCTGGAGGCGCTGCTCCTGGAAGGCCGACTGCTGCATGGAGGTGTTGAAGACGAGCAGACCCACGACCCCACCGACGAGCAGCATCGAGACGAGCACGACGAACGGCAGCCGCGGGGCCATCGGCGCCGGCAGCGGCGCCGGAACGGCGGCGAGTCGTGGCTGGGTCGTCTCGGCCGCCCGGTCCGGGCGGCGCGCAGGCGCCTGTGGCGCGGCGGCGATGCTCATCTGGTTGCTCCAGGGGTTGACTTGGGAAGGTTGGTTCGGGGCTTGGTGCGCTCCACCGCGCGCAGCCTCACCGAGGCGGCGCGCGGGTTCTCCTCGATCTCCGCCTCGGTCGCCTGCTCGGCACCACGGGTGAGCAGGCGGAAGGACGGCTCCGCGTCGGGCGGCACGAACGGCAGGTCGGGAGGTACGTCCAGCTTCGTCGCCTCGGTGAAGGCCCGCTTGGTGAGCCGGTCCTCCAGCGAGTGGTAGGACTCGACCACCACGCGGCCTCCGACGCCGACGGCCTCGAGCGAGGCCGGCAGTGCCGTACGCAGCGCACCGAGCTCGTCGTTGACCTCCATCCGCAGGGCCTGGAAGGTGCGCTTGGCCGGATGTCCGCCGGTGCGACGAGCCGGTGCCGGGATCTCCGCGTAGAGGAGCTCCACGAGCGGGCCCGAGGTCGTGAACGGCTGCTTCTCCCGACGTCTGACCACGGCGTGGGCGATCTTCTTGGCGAACTTCTCCTCGCCGTAGTCCCGCAGGATCCGGGTCAGGTCCGCCGCCGAGTAGGTGTTGAGCACGTCGGCCGCGGTCTGGCCACGGGTGGCGTCCATCCGCATGTCGAGCGGAGCGTCCTCGGCGTAGGCGAACCCACGCTCGCGCTGGTCGAGCTGCATCGAGGAGACACCGAGGTCGAAGAGCACCGCCTGGACCTCGTCCAGACCCTGCCCCGCGACCACGTCGAGGATCTCGTCGTAGACCGCATGGACTCCTGTCCACCGGTCGCCGAAGCGCGCCAGCCGCTCCCCCGCGATGCCGAGGGCATAGGTGTCGCGATCGATGCCGATCACGCGGGACCCGGGGATCCGCTCGAGGACCGCCTCGGTGTGACCACCGTGGCCGGTCGTGCAGTCGACCAGGACGCCGCCGTCGGCGAGCGCGGGTGCGAGCAGGTCGACGATGCGGTCGAGCATCACCGGCACGTGCTTCTGGTTCGTCACCGCCTCGACCCCCATCGCACGGCTTCGTCTGGTGTGTGTTCTCGCCCGCCTCTTCGGCAGAGCCACGGGCTGACAACGCCACGAATCCGCAGAGCCAGGTCTCATGCCCGCTCCGTCACCACCAAGTGCCGTCCGGAACCGGGGAAGGTGCCCCGGATGGCTGGAGGAGTGGAGCGGGACTGAGACCTCGTCCTGCGGATCCGCTGTTGACTTGTCTTGTTGCTTGTCGCTTTGTCGATCTGTCCCTTTATCAGTCCGTCGACTCGTCGAGGTCTGCGAACTTGGCCTGTGCACCCGCGGAGTACTCCGCCCACTTGGCCGGGTCCCAGATCTCGATCCGGTCCATCACACCGATCACGACGACGTCCTTGACGATCCCGGCGTAGTCGCGCAGGAGCGGCGGGATGCCGATCCGGCCCTGCTTGTCCGGTGTCGTCTGCTCGGCCCCCGCAAAGAGGACACGGGCGTAGTCGCGTGCGTCCCGGGAGGTGAGCGGCGTCTGCTGGGCCCGCTGCGCCTCCTGCATGAAGACGTCCTCGGGCCACACCACGAGGCAGTTCTCCTGACCTTGCGTCACGACAACCCCCTCCGCCAGTCGATCTCGGAACTTTGCGGGAAGGAAGATCCGGCCCTTCTCGTCGAGCTTCGGCGTGTACGTGCCCATGAAGAACATGTGCTCGCCCCCGCGGTCAGCTCAACGTGGATCATTCCTCCACTTTGCCCCACCGTACCCCACAATCCCCCACATTCAAACCACCTTCCTCCCCCACGAGGTGTTTTCGCACCACACGCCGCTCCCCGCAGCTCGGTGCGGCCAGGCCGTCGACCGCCGGCCGGTCGTCCCCCAGGCAGGTCACAGTCGGGTCAATGGCGCAGACGCCCGTAGGCGCTACCCCGTACGGTGTTCCCATAAGCAGGTGTGAGTCGGAAGGACGCGACGTGACGACGCCGTTGGAGGCCCCAGGATCGGGCCCAGTGCATGGGGCAGAGATCGAGACATTGGTGCGGGTCGCGGGCCGCATTCGCGACAGCATCGAGAAGGTGATCGAAGGAAAGACCGACGTCGTCGACTCCACGCTCACCGTGCTCCTCGCCGAGGGGCACCTCCTGATCGAGGACGTACCGGGAGTCGGCAAGACCCAGCTCGCGAAGGCGCTGGCACGCTCGATCGACTGCTCGGTGCGCCGCATCCAGTTCACGCCCGACCTGCTCCCGAGCGACGTCACCGGGGTGTCGATCTTCAACCAGAACACCCGGGAGTTCGAGTTCCGCCCGGGTGGCATCTTCGCCAACATCGTGGTCGGCGACGAGATCAACCGTGCCTCTCCCAAGACCCAGTCGGCGCTGCTGGAGTGCATGGAGGAGCACCAGGTCACCGTCGACAACGTGACCTATCAGCTGGAGTCGCCGTTCATGGTGATCGCGACCCAGAACCCGATCGAGATGGAGGGGACGTACGCCCTCCCCGAGGCGCAGCGCGACCGGTTCATGGCGCGGGTCTCGATCGGCTATCCCCCGGTCGGCTCCGAGATCGCGATGCTGGCCAGCCACAGCGCGGCCAACCCGCTCGACGACCTCGACCCGGTGACCGACGCCGCGGAGATCCGCAAGCTCGTCGGCGTCGTCAACCAGATCTACGTCGCCGACGCGGTGCGCCGCTACACCGTCGCCCTGACCGCGGCGACCCGCGCCAACAACGAGCTCGCCCTCGGCGCCTCGCCGCGGGCCAGCCTGCACCTGCTGCGGGCCGCGAAGGCTCATGCCGCTCTGCACGGACGCGAGTTCGTCCTGCCCGATGACGTACGCAGGCTGACCGGCCCGGTCCTTGCCCACCGTCTCCTCCCCAGCGCCTCCGCGGCGATGCACGGCCGGTCGGTCACCGACATCCTCGAGACCGTCGTGTCCGCCGTGCCGGTGCCGCAGTCCTGACCCACGAGGGAGCCACCCGATATGCGTGAGGCGCTGTCCGGACTGACCGTCCGGGGCCGGGCGTTCCTGGCCGCCGGGATCACCGCGATCATCTGCGGGATCCTGCTGGACCAGTCGACGCTGTCCCGGATCGGGATGCTGCTGGTGGCGCTGCCGCTGGTCACCGCGGTGGTCGCCGCCTGGGGCCGTTACCGGCTCGCCCTCGTGCGCCACATCGAGCCGCACCTGACCGAGGCCGGACAGCCCGCCAAGGTCGAGCTGACCATCGCCAACGAGGGCCGGATCCCCACCGGCACGCTGCTGCTGGAGGAGACGGTGCCCTACGCGCTGGGTGGACGCCCGCGCTTCGTGGTCGACCGGATCGGCTTCGGCTGGCGTCACAAGCTCGGCTACCAGATCCGCTCGGAGATCCGCGGCCGCTTCGACATCGGCCCGATGCGGGTGACCGTGGCGGACCCGTTCGGCCTGGTGGAGCTCAACCGCGCCTTCCACTCCACCCTTCCGTTCACGGTCACGCCGCGGGTGCTCCCGCTGCCGTCCACGCCGCTGACCGGCAACGCCACCGCATCCGGCGACTCCCGGCCGCGGGCCTTCCTCGGCGGCAGCGCGGAGGACGTCACGGTGCGGGAGTACCGCCGCGGCGACGAGCTGCGGCGGGTGCACTGGCGCAGCTCGGCACGTCTCGGCGAGCTGATGGTGCGCCGTGAGGAGCAGCCCTGGCAGGCGCGAGCCACCGTCTTCCTCGACAACCGGCGCTCGGCCCACCGGGGCCAGGGCGCCGGCTCCTCCTTCGAGCAGGCCGTCGTCGTCGCCGCCTCGGTCGCGGTGCACCTGGTCGAGGCCGGCTACTCCGTACGCCTGGTGACCTCCGGCGGCGCCGCCCCCGGAGCCGGCGCAGCCGGCGAGATGAACGCCGGCTGGCACGACCGCGAAGGCCAGGCCGACGCGGCCGCGCTGCTGGAGGCGCTCGCCGTGGTCGAGACCGTCCAGCACCATCACATCGACGCCTCCTGGATCGGCGAGGCCGGGCAGGGCGGCGTCACGGTCGCGATCCTCGGCTCCCTCGACGAGGAGGATGCCGGTGTCCTTCGCCGGGTGCGCCACCACACCGGGGCCGCCCTCGCCTTCTCGCTCGCCGTGGACGGCTGGAGCGCGGTGCACCTGGCGCCCGAGCAGCAGCGGCCCAGCGGCGTACCCCTGCTCATCCAGCACGGCTGGAAGGCGGTCGAGCTCGGCATCGGCGACTCGGTGGCGACGCGCTGGCGCGAGCTCGGCACCCGGGGCGCGGCCGCAGGAGCGGGGGCCGCGCGATGATGACCTCCTCCGACGTACGCGGCGTCGTGCCCGCCATGGCGGTGCCGGTGACGTGCTTCGTGACCGTCCTGTTCGCCCTGTCCTCGTGGGGCTCGTTCACCAGCACGCCGTTCTCCTACCTCGGCCCGATCCTGGTCGCCGGCCTGCTCGTGGTCGGCACCGGCATCTCCGCGCGGCTGCTGCGCGTGCACGGCTCGGTCGTGGTGCTGCTGCAGCTGCTCCTCGGCACGATCGCGACCAGCCTGCTGGTCGTCCAGCACCCCTTCCCCGTCACCGCCGGCGGGCGGGCGCGGGTCTCGGCCGCGATGACCGAGGCCTACGCCGCCTTCAACCCCTTCGACCTGCCGATGTCCGCACCGGAGGTGGCGGCCTACCTCGTCCCGGGCGGTGTCGCGGCCGTGTTCCTGGCAGACGTCCTCGCGGTCTCCCTGCGGCGGCCGCCGATGATGGGCCTGGTCGTGCTGGGCGTGTTCACGGTGCCGTTCAGCATCATCGGCGCCGGCGGCTGGGGTGGGGTCTCCTGGGTCGTCTTCGTGCTCACCGCGACCGCGTTCCTGGTGATGCTGCGCTTCGACCGCGCCCAGCAGCTCGGTCGATGGGGGCGGCGTCTCGACGAGGATCTCCCCGTCGTGCCCGCCGCCGGGCCGGCCGTCATCGGCGTCTCGGCGGTCGCGATCGCCCTTCTCGCCCCGGCCTGGATGCCGAGCCCGAACATCACCCTCCCCGGTCTGGGGCCGGGCGACGGCAGCGGTCAGCTGCGGGTGATCAACCCGACCGTCGGGCTCTACGGCGACCTGCGCAGGCAGTCCGACGAGGTGATGGTCACCGCCACCCCGGTCTTCGACGAGCCCACGTCGCCGCCCTCCTACCTGCGGATCCTGACGCTGACGAAGTTCACCGGCACCGAGTGGACCCCCGGCGACCGCGACGTCCCCTCCGACCAGACCGGCATCGCCGGTTTCGAGCCGCCCATGTCCGACGAGACGTTGCTGGGCGAGCCCACGACCTACCAGCTGCGGGCCAGCGACAAGTTCGAGTCGACCTGGCTCCCGGTCTTCACCCATCCCCTCGAGATCACCGCCAGGGGTCCGTGGCGCTACGACGAGGACACCCTCGACTTCATGTCCACCGAGGGCCGCGACCACACCGTCGCCGGCGAGAGCTGGCGGATGACCGCCGCTCCGGTCGAGCCGTCCCAGCAGCGTCTGCTGGCGGCGGGCGAGCCCGGAATCGGGGCGCCGCCGGGGATGACCGACCTGCCGCTGCTCCCCGACGAGATCGAGGAGATCGCCCTGGAGCGGACCGCAGGTCAGGACCGGCCCTTCGCCAAGGCCGTCGCCCTGCAGAACTGGTTCCGCCACAGCGGCGAGTTCGTCTACAGCCTGGAGCGCGACGTCGGCACCGACAGTGCGGCGCTGCTGGAGTTCCTGACGACCAACAAGGTCGGCTACTGCCAGCAGTACGCGACGGCAATGGCCGTGCTCGCCCGCGAGATCGGCATCCCGGCCCGGGTCTCGGTCGGCTTCCTGAACGGGGACCAGGACGAGGACGGCGTCTGGCAGTTCCGTGGCCGCGATCTGCACGCCTGGCCCGAGCTGTGGTTCGAGGACATCGGCTGGGTCCGCTTCGAGCCCACACCGGCAGCCGCCGACACCCGAGAGCCCGGCTACACGACCGGGGCGCTGGGCAATGCCCGCAACGAGCCGGAGGCGCCCGCACCCAGCGCCGGCACCAGCGTGGCACCGGTGCCCAACCGGCCGCAGCGCGAAGAGCCCGACCTTCCGGAGGTCGCCGACACCGGCGCCGAGGAGTCCAACACCGGCGCCGTCTGGACAGGACTCGGCATCGTCGCGCTCGTCGGAGTGGTCGCGCTCGCGGCACCGGCGGTCGTCCGGCGCCGGCGGCGGACCACGCGGCTCGCGGGCGATGCGGAGGCCGGCTGGACCGAGCTCGGCGACACCGCGATCGACCTGGGCCTGCCCTGGACCGGGACCCGCTCACCGCGGGAGGAGGCCACCGGCCTGGCTCCTCACCTGCAGAGCCGCGAGCCGATGCTCGCGCTGCAGCGCATCGTGGCCGCCGTCGAGCGCAACCGCTATGCGGAGCATCGCGACAACTCGGCGGTCGGCGAGGACGTACGCCTGGTCTCGGCCGCGCTCAGGGAACAGGCCGACCGGCGGGCCCGGAGACGGGCACGGCTGTGGCCGGCATCGGTCTTCAGGCGCCCGGCGACGCCAGCCACCGACGGACCGGCCGCGCGGTCCGAGCGGGAGCTGATCTCGTCCTGACCTCTACAGGTCGTTGTCGCCGCGGCGGCGCTGCTTCCAGCGCTCGCTGGCGCGGTCGAGGAACGAGCTGCGCGGGGTGTGGTTCCCGTCGTCCTCCTCGACCGTGGCGGCGCCGCGCAGAGCGGTGAGCAGCACGGAGGTCGAGGCCAGCATCACCAGGAAGCCGACCACACCGACGACCCACATCCGTGAGATCACACCGGTCATCAACAACGCGACTCCAGCGGCGAGCACGATGCCCGCGATGACCGCGTGTCGACGTTGGGCACGGCGCAAGGCCGTGCCTCGGAGGGCGGAGGCGAACTTCGGGTCCTCCGCCGAGAGCGCGCGCTCCATCTGCTCGAGCAGGCGAAGCTCCTCTTCCGAGAGTGGCACCGTACCTCCCATGTCCTGTTGGGGCATCTACAAGTCTAGGCACGCCACCCTGAAGGCGGTAGTCAGCCCGGAAAATTCTTGCCCCGTCACGTTCTGCCACATGGCACAACCACGACCGATTGTGTCAAGCGAATGGGCATCTGCGTCAACCCCGGCCGTGATCGAGCAGGCTCGCCCGGCGCACGAGGCCGGACCCGAAGCGTTCGGCGACCTGATCGGCGGCGCGGTCGGCCTCGGACCAGCCTCGCTCGCGCTCTCCGAGCACGAGCTGTCGGTCGGTGCCCTCTCGGGTGACCAGGTGCTCCACCCGGACCCCGACCAGGCGCAGAGCCCGGCCGCGGAGGTCGAGCTCGTCGTAGAGCCGGACCGCCGTGGCGTGCACCTCCTGGGTGACGTCGGTGGGGTCGGGCAGCGTGCGGGAGCGCGAGATGGTCTTGAAGTCGGTGAACCGGACCGTCAGCACGATCGTGCGACCGACAGTGCCGGCCCTCCTCATCCTCCGGGTGACGCGGGCCGAGAGGCGCAGCAGCTCACGCACGATGTCCTCGCGGGCGCTCAGGTCGTGGCCGAAGGTCTCCTGGGCGCCGGTGGACCGGTCGGGCAGGTCGGGACCCAGCCGCCCGGTGAGCTCGCGCCGGTCGGTGCCGGTGGCGAGCCGGTGCAGGTGGCCACCGAGGCGGGGGCCGAGGATCTGGTGGAGCGTCGGCACCGGGGTGCGGGCGATGTCGCCCACCGTCTCGAAGCCGAGCCGCCGCAGCCTGGTCCGGGTGCTCGGGCCGACCCCGTAGAGCTCACCGACGTCGAGCGGGTGGAGGAAGCCGGGGATCTCCTCCGGCCGGACGACCACGACGCCGTCGGGCTTCGCCTTGCGGCTGCCGACCTTGGCCACGCTCGGGGTGGGCGCCACGCCGACCGAGCAGGTGATGCTCAGCTCCTCGAAGATCTGGCGGCGGATCCGGTGGGCGATCGACTCGGGGCTCCCGAAGAGCCTGGTCGCTCCACGCACGTCGAGGAATGCCTCGTCGACGCTGACCACCTCCACCAGCGGGGTGGCGCGGCGGAAGATCTCGCGGACCTGGTGGGAGACCTCGGCGACCTCACCGAAGTCGAGACGGACCGAGACGAGCTGAGGGCACAGCCGTCTGGCCATCGAGCCCGGCATCGCGGCCCGCACGCCGTAGGCCCGGGCCGGATAGTTGGCGCAGGTCACCACGCCTCTCGCATGTCCGCCCACCACCGGCTGGTCCCAGAGGTCGGGCTGGTGCCTGATCGCCACCGAGACGAAGAAGGCGTCCATGTCGACATGGAGGATCGGGGTGGCCTCCGGAGCGCCAGCGGAGGAGGTCACCCCGATCCTCCGCGTCGGCGCCCGTGGGCGAAGCGAAGCGAGCCGTCAGCGAAGCGAAGCGAGCAGATGCAGCTGCGAAGCCAACGGCAGGTAGTCGGCGCGAGTAGAAGCGCGCTGCTCGAGCTCGACAAGCGCGGAGGTAGCCGCTGGCTCGACGTCGAGCAGCGACCCCGGAACGTGATCGACGAAGACACGTACGCCACGGACGTCCGCGACCTCGAACCCCGCCGCGTCCAGCAGCCCGGTGACCTCGTCGAGAGCGAACCGGCGACCGGAGCGGCCCTGCGGCGCGGTGTCGTCGAGCAGCTCGGCGGCCTGGGCGAAGTGGCCGGCCAGGGCGCGGGAGAGGACGGCGGCGGTGCGCTGGGCGACCAGCAGGCTGAGGGTGCCACCGGGGCGGAGCACCTCGCGGATCCCCGCCAGTGCCGCCGCGGGGTCGGGGACGACCTCGAGGACGCCGTGGCACAGCACCAGGTCGGCACCGCCAGGGTCGGCGACGTCGGAGAGGGCGGCCAGGTCACCCTGGCGCGCGTCGACGGAGACGCCGGCCTCGCGGGCACGCCGGTCGAGGGCTGCCAGCGCGTCCGGGCTCGGGTCGACGACGGTGACCCGGTGACCGAGCCCGGCGATGCGTACGGCTGAGGTGCCGGTGCCGCCGCCGATGTCGAGGACGTCGAGCGAGCCGGAGCCCAGGACCGGGTCGAGCGCGTCCCAGACGGCGACGGTCCGGGCGCCTGCCCGACGACTGGTTGATGCGGAGCCAGCTGCCATGGGGCCAAGCGTAGGCCCTGATCCCACCTCACCTGAATCAGCCCACGAGGCGGTCGTGACGGAGACGGGTGACGTGGGAGGTGTGGGCCATCAGCCCGAGGGACTCCTCGACGACAGCGAGGAAACGGTCGGCGTCACGCACCTGCTCGTCGGCCTCCTCGGCGGTGACCGCCCGGATCGAGCCGGCCTCCGCGGCGGCGCGCTTGGCGGCACCCGCGGCGAAGTATTCGGCCCACTCCGAGAGCTCGGGCGCGACCTTCTTGAGTCGGACCCAGGCGTTCCACGGACGACGGCGGCCAGCGCGGCTCGCGGCCTCGACCGGATCGGTGCGGGCGGCGATCAGCGCCGCTGCGGCCTGCAGGGCGGCGACATGGGCCATCGCGTACCTGCTCGGCACGTCGTCGGCCACGATGGCCTCCGAGAGAGACTCGGTGGCGCGGAAGAGGTAGCTGTGAGTCGTCGCCGGCAGCAGATGCATCGGGTCGTCCTTCTCGCTCAAGGTCGACCCCGCAGTGGACGGCTCCGGCGGGCGTCGGGGGTCGAGGACGACGCCCGCCAGAGCCTGGTTGTTCGAACATTTGTTCGAACACGGGATCAAACTACACCCCGCCACCGACAGTCACAAGACGTATCGGTGACGGGGCGTGTCGAGGTGGTCCCGGCGGTCGCTCAGTCGTCGTCGACGGCGCCGCGGATCCGGTGCGGCGGGTGGATGTAACGGGTGTTCGCCGGCAGCCACATGACCGCCAGCAGCCCGGCCGCGATGACGATCGCGATCCAGGTGAGGACGCTGATGATCACCGGCGGGCCGGTCAGGATGCCGCCGATGCTGGCGACCGCGGAGATGAACACCAGGAACGTGATCGTGATCCGGGCCCACTCGAAGCCGTTGCGGAGGAAGACCGCGAGCACCCCCATCATGATGGCCATCACGCCGAACAGCGTGATGGCGGGGGCGATGAAGGCCGGCGCGCTGACCCGGTTGTCGGTCGGCGGGTTGATCAGGGCGTCGAGGCCCTCGGTCTCGAGGATGCGCTTGGCCGAGGGGTTGCCCTCCGCCCAGGCGCGCACGAGGTCGTCGGAGCGCAGCACCATCACCACGACCACGACCGCGCTGAAGGCGATCAGGCCGATGATCAGCCGGATCGCCCACGTCATCTCGCGAGGCACGGGCTCGGCGGCGAGCGCTGCCACCTCGAAAGCGACCTCCGGGCCCTCGCTCACGACCACACCTTCGTTCTCGTCGGGTGTCGTCATGGTCATCCGGTCTCCTTGCGACGTGGGGGTTCAGTCTCCGTTGATCAGCCCATTCTGCCGTACCGGGTCCAACGTAGGTAAATACGCGCTCGCGTGCTCTTGGTCTCGGGCCGGGGCCGGGTTGTCGGTGGCGTAGGCCAAGATGTCCTCATGGAATCTCTAGCGCTGACCTTCTCCAGTGGGTGGGCCAGTGGCATCAACGCCTACCTGGTCGTGCTGGTGCTCGGCGTCGCGCAGCGTACGACGGGGGCCGAGGCGATCCCGGACGTGCTCGGCACGTGGCCGGTGCTGGCCGCCGCGGGGCTGATGTACGCGATCGAGTTCGTCGCCGACAAGGTGCCCTACATCGACTCCACCTGGGATTCGATCTCCACGGTGATCCGACCCACCATCGGCGCGGTGATCGGCGTCCTGCTCGCCGGTGAGGCCGACTCTCTCAACGAGGCCGTCGGCGGCGTCGTGGGCGGCACGACCGCGCTGATGTCCCACCTGGTCAAGGCCAGCGAGCGGCTGGCGGTCAACACCTCGCCCGAGCCGGTCTCCAACTCGGTGGTCAGCGTCGTCGAGGACGGCCTCGTCCTGGGCGTGGTCTGGTTCGCGACCGAGCACCCGCTGGCCGCGGCCGGCGTCGCCGCGGTCCTCCTGGTGGCCGGGCTGGTGCTGGTCTACCTCATCATCCGGGCCGTTCGCGGCGGCTGGCGCAAGCTGACCCGGCGCGGGCGGCGGGGCGCGCCACCACCTGACGGGTCCTCCGGCGGCGACACCCTGCCCTACCCGGTCCAGTGACGCGCGTCGTCGTCCTCGGGGGCGGGTACGCCGGGATGGCCAGCGCCGCCAGGCTGGCCAAGCTCGGCCACTCGGTGACCCTCCTGGAGGCGTCCGGCCAGCTCGGCGGCGCCCTGGTGCCGGTGCGCGAGGAGGGGTTCACCTGGGACGCCTCGGCGACCTCGACGCTGCTGCCCGCGGTGATGCGCGACCTGTTCCGCAAGTCCGGACGGCCCGCGGAGCGTGAGCTCGAGCTGGTCCCGATGGACGTCGTCCGCGAGCACCGGTTCCCCGACAAGACCTCGGTCGCGGTGCCGGGCGGCACCCGCGGAGCCCAGCTGGCGGCCTTCGACGAGCTCAAGCCGGGCATGGGACGGCTGTGGACCGACTACGTCGCCCGGTTCAGCGAGGACTGGGAGGTGCTGCGCCAGCACTACTTCGAGGTGCCCTGGGAGCCCTCGGCGCTGCCGTCGGCGGTCGCGGAAAGGTTCCGGTCCCGCGAGACCCTCCACAAGCGGCTGCGCAAGACGTTCAAGGACGAGCGCCTGCGGCTGGTCGCGGCGCACCCGTTCGTCGCCGCGGGACAGGAGCTGCGTGACGTACCTGCCTGGGCGGGGTTGACCGCCTACCTCGAGCAGCGGTTCGGCGCCTGGCGCGTCGAGGGCGGGATGGGCGTGGTCGCCGAGGTGCTCAGCTCCCGGATGGCCACCCGCCGGGTCTCGGTGCAGACCGCGACCCGGGTGGAGGACATCGTCGTACGCGACGGCCGGGCGGTCGCCGTGAGCACCGCCGCCGGCGAGATCGACCTCGGCGCGGACGGAGCGGTCGTGGTCGCCTTCGACCCGCGCTCGCTGCCGGCCCTGCGGCCACTGGTGGAGCGCACCCTGCCGGCGATCCCACCGATGACGTTCCACCTCGGGCTCACCTCGCTGCCCGAGCACCTCACCGACCTGCCCGACGAGCTGGTGCTCCACGGCGAGCCCACCCTGGTCGTACGCACCCGCGGGCTCGCCCCCGAAGGACAGCACGCCTGGACGATCCACTCCCACGGCAAGCTGATGGAGGACGTCCTGCTGGCGCTGGCACGCCACAAGATCGACGTCCGTGAGCACGTCGTGCACCGCGTCGACCTGGGCGCCGCTGAGCTCGTACGCCGCTGGCGCGGGTCTCCGCTGGGCGTGAAGTGGGCGGGGCGCGGCACGGTGTTCCAGCGCCTCGGGCCGCGCACCCCGATCCCGAACGTCTACGCGGCCGGCGCCCACGCCACTCCGGGCGCCGGGTTGCCGTTCGCCGGGCTGTCGGCCGCGCTGGTCGCGCAGTCGATCGGCCCTGCCGAGAAGTGAGTGCGCCTAGACCGTGACGTTGAGCTTGGCGAAGATCTCCAGCGTCGCCTTGGACCGGTTGAGCGTGTAGAAGTGCAGGCCGGGGGCGCCTCCGTCGAGGAGCTCCTGGCACAGCTCGGCGGCGACCGCGATCCCCTCGGCACGAATGTCGGCGGGGTCCGGACCGGCCGCGGTGATGCGCTCGACGATCTCCTCGGGCACCTCGGCCCCGATGAGCTCGCTCTGGCGGCGGATGGCGGCGAGGTTCAGGATCGGCATGATCCCCGGCAGGATCGGGATGCCCACGCCGCGGGCACGGACCCGGTCGACCAGGCCGAAGTAGTCCGCGGCCCGGAAGAACATCTGGGTGACCGCGAACTCTGCTCCGGCCTTCGCCTTGGCGACCAGCACGTCGGCGTCGGCCTCGATCGACTCGGCACCCGGGTGACCCTCCGGGAAGGCGGCGACGCCGATGCGGAAGTCACCGCGCTCCCGGGCCAGCCTCACCACGTCGATCGCGTAGTCGAGACCGCCCGGGGTCGGGGTCCACTCCGCTCGCGGACCCTCCGCGGGGTCGCCGCGCAGCGCCATCACGTGCTCGACCCCCTTCGCCGCATAGGCGTCCAGGATCCCGGCGACCTCCTCGCGGGTGTGACCGACGCAGGTCAGGTGGGCGACCGGCAGCAGCTCGGTCTCCGCGGCGATCCGGCCGGTGATGGCGACGGTCTTGTCACGGGTCGAGCCGCCGGCGCCGTAGGTGACGCTCACGAACGTCGGCCGGTAGGGCTCCAGGGCGCGCACGGCGTTCCACAGCTGCTCCTCGCCGGCCTCGTCCTTCGGCGGGAAGAACTCGAAGGAGAACGAGCGCTCCCCCTGGTTGATCAGCTCCGCCAAGGAGCGCCCACGTCCAGTCACCATCGGGCCATCGTAATGAGTGCCCTAGGCTCGGAGAGTGAATGAAACGTGGGACGCCGATGAATTCCGCAGTCGCGTCCAGGGGGCGCTGGACACCTTTCTCGAGACCCAGACCGAGCGGCTGATCCCGCTCGGCGACGAGGTCGAACCGCTGCTGCGCCGGGCCCGCGAGTCGATGTCCGGAGGCAAGCGGCTGAGGGCCGCGTTCTGCTACTGGGGCTTCCACGCGGTCCGCCCCTCCCCCACGCCCGCCGAGGAGGAGTCGCTCGTGCGGGCGGCCGCCGCGCTCGAGCTCCTCCAGGCTTCGGCGCTCGTCCACGACGACGTCATCGACGACTCCGACACCCGTCGCGGCGCACCGGCCGCGCACCGCGCGTTCGAGGCCGACCACGCCGCCGCGGGTTGGCCGGGCCGGTCCCGCGCCTACGGTGACGCCGCTGCGGTGCTCCTCGGAGACCTGCTGCTGACCTGGGCCGATGAGCTGCTGCGTACCTCTGGGTTCGGGGGTGCCGAGACCGCCGCCGCGCTGTCGGTCTTCGATCACACCCGCAGCGAGGTCATCGCCGGGCAGTTCCTCGACATCACCGTGCAGGCGCGCGGTGCCGCCGACGTCCAGGCCGCGATGAAGGTGGTGCGCTACAAGGCGGCCAAGTACTCGGTCGAGCGTCCCCTCCACGTCGGCGCCGCCCTGGCCGGAGCCTCGCGCGAGCAGATCGAGGCGCTGTCCGCCTACGGTCTTCCCGTCGGTGAGGCCTTCCAGCTCCGCGACGACCTCCTCGGCGTCTTCGGCGATCCCTCGGTCACCGGCAAGCCCGCCGGCGACGACCTGGTCGAGGGCAAGCGCACCGTCCTGGTCGCTCTCGCCCTGACGGGCTCACCGGCCGCCGACGCCGACCTCCTCGACCGTTCCCTGGGCCAGCAGCTCACCGACGATCAGGTCGCGGCGCTGCGTACGATCATCACCACCTCCGGCGCCGAGCAGCAGGTCGAGAAGACCATCACCGAGCTCGCCGACCAGGGCCTCACCGCCCTGGACGAGGCCCGGTCCGCCGGCACCCTGGACGCGGGCGCCGCAGGCACCCTGCGCGCGCTCGCCACCGCCGCCACCCAGCGCACCGTCTGAGGACGAGGCGTCAGAGGCGCTCGGCGGGCATCTCGAAGAGGACCTTCTCGGACGGCTCCTCGGAGCCGCCCTCGGGTTCCATGGTGACCATCAGGTCGCCGTCCTCGACCGGTACGGCGACGGACATCTCCTCGTCGAGGACGCCGGCGGACTCCATGCCGGCGTCGGTGTGCCACCAGACCTGGTAGGTCATCCCCGCCGGACGCGTGAGGTGGGCGGTGTCCACGGCGACCATGTGCATCTCGTGGGACATCGCGACCATGAGCTCGCCGTCGGAGGTCTCCTCCTTGTGCATCCTGGCGTCCGGGGCCGAGATCACCTGGGCCGCGGTCATCGGTGGCGGGTCGTCCTCGCCCACGACGACTCCGACCGTCACCCCGACTCCGACGACCACCGCAGCCGCTGCGGCGATGATGCCCATGAGCCGGCGCCGGCGGGGGCTGCCCGCGGCGACGACGGGTCGCAGCTGCGGCGTCTCCGATGCCGTACGCAGCACCCGCTCGCGCAGCGCCACCGGCGGCGTCGCGGCGACCTCCGCGGCGAGGGAGGCGGTGGCCGCCCGTAGCGAGTCGACCTCCTCGCGGCACTCCGGGCACACCGCCAGGTGAGCCTCGAACTCGGTCCGTTCCCCCGGCACCAGGGCATCGAGGAGGTAGGCCCCGACCAGTCCGTGTACGTCAGGCGCCATCGCGAGCCCCTCCGACCTTCGCCTCGGGCTCCGTCTCGGCCAGGCAGTCGCGCAGCCGGATCAGGCCGTCCCGCATCCGGGTCTTCACCGTCGGCAGCGGCCGGCCGAGCAGCTCGGCAACCTCGGGATAGGTGAAGCCCTGGTAGTAGGCCAGCCGGACCGCCTGCGACTGCAGCGGCGTGAGCGAGTCCAGGCAGCGGCGTACGTCCTGATACTCGGCCGCGGTGACGACGGCGTCCTCCGGGCCGGCGACCTCCACCGGCTCGCGCCGGGCGACCTGCTCCTCCCGCGCACGCGATGCCTGCGAGGAGCGCACGGTGTCGACAGCTCGCCGGTGCGCGATCGTCAGCATCCACGTCCGGACCGAGCCGCGCGAGGGGTCGAACCGAGCGGCCTGGCGCCACACCTCGGTGAACACCTCCTGGGTCACCTCCTCCGCCCGCGAGGGATCGCGCACCACCCGCCGCGCGACACCGAAGACGAGCGGAGCCATCACGTCGTAGAGGCTCCCGAAGGCGTCCAGGTCGCCACCGGCGACGGCGGTGAGGACCCTTGCCGGGTCCAGGTCGTCCTCGGGGTCCGGCGATGACGAATCGCCCACCACCCGCAGCGCTCGGCGCACATGCACCCCTTCCGACGAATGACAGATCTCACCCCGGGTTCGCAGCCGAGAAGTGGGAGGATTGGTCCCATCCGACAACCGATCGGCCACGAACTCACAGCATGACATCCCGCACCTTCCTCGGACGTCTCCCCAGCGGTCCCCTCGCGGGCATCGCCGCGGGCGTGCTCGGCCTCGGCGTCGCCGAGCTCATCGCCGCCCTCGCGCGCGGGGCCTCTCCCCTGCTCGCGCTCGGCGACCGGGTCATCGACCTCACCCCGCGCTGGCTCAAGGAGGCTGCGGTCGCCGCCTTCGGCACGGCCGACAAGCCGATCCTGCTGGCCTGCGTCGCGCTGGTCACGCTGGTGCTCCTCGGCGTGGCCGGCGCTCTGGCCGTACGCAGCCCCGCGCTCGGCGCGGGCATGCTGCTGATCCTCGGCGCGGTCGACATCGCCGCCCTCCTGGCCGACCGGGCCGGCAACGGCACCATGGGCATCGTCGCGCTGGTGATCGGCCTGGCGGTCGGCATCGCAGCGCTGATCCTGCTGACCCGGCGACTGGGCGCACCCGAGACATCGGCCGAGGCGGAGGCGCCCGACGGCTTCGACCGGCGCCGGTTCCTGGTCGCCGCGGCGGCCGTGACCGCGGTGGGCGCGGCCGGCGGGGTCGGCGCGAAGGTGGTCACCGCCCGCCGTCGCCCGGTGACGAGTCTGGCCATCCCGGCTGCGGTCTCCCCCGCCGCGCCCCTCCCGGCGGGCGCTGAGCTCCGGATCGACGGGCTCACGCCCCACCTGACCCCCGTCGACGACTTCTACCGCATCGACATCGCCCTGCTCACCCCACGCGTCGACCTCGCCGACTACCGGCTCAAGATCCACGGCCTCGTCGACAACCCGGTCGAGCTGACCTATGCGGACCTGCTCGCGATGCCGCTCTACGAGCGCCGGGTCACGATCTGCTGCGTCTCCAACGAGGTCGGCGGCGATCTGATCGGCAACGCGACCTGGACCGGCGTACGCATCCGCGACGTCCTCAAGCGCGCCGGCCTCGACCCCGATGCCGACGCGGTGAAGTCCACCGGTGCTGACGGCATCACCATCGGCACCCCGCTCGAGGCGCTCACCGACGGCCGCGACTCCCTGCTCGCGATCGCCCAGGACGGGAAGCCGTTGACACAGGACCACGGCTTCCCCGTACGCATGGTCGTCCCCGGCCTCTACGGCTACGTCTCGGCGACCAAGTGGCTCACCGACCTCGAGGTGACCCGCTTCGCCGACTTCCGGGCCTACTGGACCGACCGCGGCTGGTCCGCCGAGGGGCCGATCAAGACCCAGTGCCGCATCGACATCCCCGGCGACGACGTCATGTCGGGTCAGCGGACCATTGCCGGAGTCGCCTGGGCGCAGCACCGTGGGATCAGCAAGGTCGAGGTACGCATCGACGACGGCCCCTGGCAGCCGGCCACGCTCGCCGCCGAGGACAGCGTCGACACCTGGCGGCAGTGGACCTACCGCTGGGACGCGACCGAGGGCGAGCACCGGATCCAGGCGCGGGCCTTCGACCGCACCGGCACCCCGCAGACCGGCAACGAGGTGCCGCCCGCTCCCGACGGAGCCACCGGCTACCCCACCCGGACCGTCACGGTCGGGTGATCAGCCCAGGTCGGCGAGGTCGGTGTCGGGACCGTCGCCGCGCAGCAGCACGGTGAACGCCGGCCGGTCCTCGGAGATCTCGGCGGCGCGGTCCTTCAGGACCCCGACGATCTTGTCGAACCCGGCACGGTCGGCGTAGGCGGCGCATCCCCAGGTCTCCCACAGCAGCACCGTGGGCGCGGAGAGGTCGCGCAGCGAGTCCCACAGCGCGTCGAGGTTGCGGCCGAAGTGGGCCGGGAACCCGAGCGCGGTGCCGATGGCGCCGAGCACCTCGTCCTTGGTCTCGGCCACGTCGGCGATCTGCTTCAGCGACCAGCCGGCGCCGGTCACCGACTCGGCGAGGTCGGCGGCCGCCAGCTCGGTGTGCCAGCGGTAGACGCCGGGATCGATCCTCCCGGCCAGGAGACCTGCCAGTCCACTCATCTGCCCCATCACCCCCGGTCGATCCGTGCGAACGACTCGTAGTGGTCCTCGGTGAAGTAGAACTCCCCACCCTCGCCTGTGACGATACGCCGCGCACCCCGGTCGTCGGAGCCAGGCGTCGGCACGGTGTATTCGGCGTAGTAGCCCGACGCCTCCTCGGGCAGGATGCCTTCACGGTTGCCGAAGGTGCTGCCGTCCTTGCCCGGATAGGGGAACGGGCCGCCGTCGTCGATCAGCCGGAGCGTCTCCACTCCTTCGGGCGGCAGGTCCGACTCCGCGATCCAGGTGAGCCCGCTGTCGGGATCGGTGCCGGTCCGCCCGACCCCGCCCTCACTCGAGCCGGAGCCAGAGCCGCCGCATCCGGCGAGCAGCGCCATCACTGCTGCGAGCAGCAGAGCCACCAGGGCAGATTTCGACCTCACGACGGTCCTCCGAGACGTACGAACGGTCCTCTAGAGTGCCATGGCCTGAGCCCGGCGCTTGACCTCCGACCCGCGGTTCTCCCGAAGCGCGTCGATCGGACGGCCGGGGAGGTCGTCGTCGAGGAAGAGCCAGGCGATGATCTCGCGGTCGTCGTAGCCACCGTCGTGGAGCACGTGCAGCAGCCCGCCCAGGCCCTTGACCGGCAGACCGTCCTGGATGAACAGGGCCGGGATGTGCTGGCCCTTGATGCCCGGAGGCACGGCCGCCGCGAGCTCGTGCTCGCGGATCATGGTGCGCACCTTCCCCACCGTCACGCCGAGCAACGACGCAGCGGTGGCCCAGTCGATCCACTCCTCCACCAGGACACCCAGATCCTGCTCTGCCAGCCGTACGTCGCTCATACCGCCACCTCCGTAGCGCAAGCGCCAGGATACGGACGTGGCGGCCTGAGGCCCATGGTCACTCGCTGACGCTCGCTCATAACGATCACATTACCGGCCCGGGTAGCCGGGCCGGAAAGTCGTGAGTGGGACCCGCTGGTCCGTACCATTGCCCGGTCCGGAATACTTCTCCAACCGGAGACAGGAGGATCGCGTGGCTAGTGAGGCGGACCCCCGCGACGGCGTCATCGGGCGCCACGGCGGAGGATCGGCTACCGCATCCGACCCCCTTCTGGGCAAGGTCCTGGGGATGCGTTACCGGATCGTCGAGAAGGTCGCGAAGGGCGGCATGGCGACGGTCTACGTCGCTCACGACATGCGGCTGGACCGCATCGTCGCCGTCAAGGTCATGCACCAGAACCTCGATGAGGAGGGCAACTTCGCCGAGCGGTTCGTCCGCGAGGGCAGGTCTGCCGCGAAGCTGTCTCACCCCAACGTCGTCGCCGTCTACGACCAGGACGAGGACGACGGTGTCGCGTTCCTCGCGATGGAGTACATCGAGGGTCACACCCTGCGTGACACGATCGCCTCGCAGGCGCCGCTGGGCGCGGCGAAGGCGCTGGCCTACATCGAGCCGATCCTGAGCGCGATGAGCGCGGCGCACGCGATCGGGATCGTGCACCGCGACATCAAGCCGGAGAACGTCCTCATCACCACCGGCGCCGCCTCGATCTCGCAGCGGGTCAAGGTCGCCGACTTCGGTCTGGCGCGGGTGATGACCAACAACGCCAACGACGCCACCACCGGCAACCTGGTCGGCACCGTCTCCTATCTCGCACCCGAGCTGGTCACCGAGTCGAGGTCCGGGCCGCGCACCGATGTCTACGCCGCCGGCGTCGTGCTCTACGAGCTGCTCACCGGCCGCAAGCCCCACAGCGGCCCCTCGCCGGTCGACATCGCCTACAAGCACGTCCACGAGGACGTACCGCCGCCCTCGAAGGCTGCTCCCGGCATCCCGAGGTACGTCGACGCCCTGGTCGCCCGCGCGACCGCCCGCGACCCCGAGCTGCGCCCGGCCGACGCGGGCGTCCTCCTGCGGATGGTCAACCGCGTCATGGCCACCCTGTCCGCGGGCATCTTCGACGACCCCGACCTCACCGCCGACCTGGCGCTCCCGACGGCCGGCGCCCCCGACCGCGGTGTCCGGGCCGGCCACGGCACCGGCACCGACGTCCCGGCCCGGGCCCACGACGAGTCCAGCTCCGAGACGACGGCCGTCCTGCCCCCGCTCGGACTCGCGCCCTCCGGTCCGTCAGGTCCCCCGCCGGGCCGGCCCGCGGGCCCGCCGGGGCCGCCTCCTCCTGGCGTCGGCCTCCCCGCCGGCACGCGGCTCTCGCTGAGCGAGCCCGAGGAGAACGTACGCATCGCCCCGACCCCCACGCAGCCGAAGCAGCGCTGGAGCATGCCGGCGACCTGGAAGGGCCCGATCGCGATCAGCGCGGCCGTGGTCGCCGTCGCCCTGGTGGCGACGGGGATGTGGTGGTTCATCGACGGCCGCTACGAGCGGGTGCCCTCGGTGGCCGGTCTGACCAAGTCCGCGGCGACCACGCAGCTGCAGGAGGCCGGCTTCGAGGTCTCGGCCAACACCGAGTTCTCCGACACCGTCGAGGAGGGCGTCGTGATCGACTCCGACCCCGGTCGCGACGACAAGGCGCTGCCCGGCTCGACCGTGGAGATCAGCGTGAGCAAGGGCGTCGAGGAATACTCGGTGCCGAAGGTCAAGGGCATGCTCGCCGACGACGCCCAGGACAAGATCCAGGACCTCGGCCTCACCGTCGGCGACCCGATCGAGAAGTTCAACGACAACGTTCCCGAGGGCAACGTCATCAACTCCCAGCCTCGCGCCGGCACCCTGGTGCGGCCCGGCAAGACCGTGGTGCTGGTGATCAGCAAGGGCCCGGCTCCTGTCGACATCGTCGACTGGACGGGCCGCAACGCCGACCGCGCCAAGAAGTCGCTGGAGGCCGACGGGCTCGACGTCGAGATCCAGGAGGAGGAGAACCAGGAGGCCCGGCCCGGCACGGTGCTCAGCCAGAGTCCCAACTCCGGCACCCTCCCCCGGGGCGAGACGGTGACCCTGGTCGTCGCCAAGGGCCCCGACACGGTCGCCGTCCCCAACGTCGTCGGCAGCGACAAGGACACCGCCAAGCAGACGCTCCAGGCCGCCGGGTTCAAGGTCAAGGAGGAGAAGGACGACTTCTCCCTCGGGTTCGACTACGTGACCCGCCAGGAGCCTGCCGGCGGCGAGGCGCCCTACGGCTCCGAGATCACGATCTGGCTGAACTGACCTTGACCTCACCTCTCCTCTCGGGCTCCGCCTCGGTTCTGCGCAACCCCATCGGCACGCACGTACAGGTCGGCAAGGGCCTCGTCGCCGGTGCTCTCGCCAACACCGATGCGGTCGGCGGCGAGACGCTGCAGATCTTCGTCGGCAACCCGCGTGGCTGGGCGCTGTCGGCGGGCAAACCGGCCGAGGACAAGGCCTTCCGGGCCGAGCTCGAGCGCCGCGGGATGCGCGCCTTCGTCCATGCTCCCTACCTGGTCAACCTCGGTTCGCCGACCCCGGCGACCTACGAGAAGTCGGCCGCCCTGGTCGCCCACAACCTGCGCCGCGCCGCCGACATCGGCGCCGAGGGCGTTGTCATCCACACCGGGTCGTTCGTCTCTGCCGAGGGTGACGCACGGGAGAAGTACGCCACCGCGATGAAGCAGGTGCGCGAGGCGCTGCTGCCCGTGCTCGAGGAGATCTCCGCCGAGGACGCACCCTGGCTGCTGCTGGAGCCGACCGCGGGCCAGGGACGGTCGCTGTGCGCGGGCGTGGAGGACCTGTCCGCCTATTTCGAGGCCGTCGACTTCCACCCCAAGGCCGGGATCTGCCTGGACACCTGCCATGTCTTCGCCGCCGGGTCTCCGCTCGACGAGCCCGGTGGCGCCACCGCCTGCGTCGATCGGATCGTCGAGATCGGCGGACCCGGGCGGCTCCGGCTGATCCATGCCAACGACTCCAAGGACGTACGCGGCAAGAACCTCGACCGCCACGAGCAGATCGGGCGCGGCCACATCGGGACGGCCGCTTTCGAGGAGCTCTTCGCCCATCCGGCGACCGCGGGGGTGCCGTTCATCCTGGAGACGCCCGGATCCCGCGACGCGGAGAACCCCGATATCCCCCTGCTCCGCGATCTGCGGGCTTCGGCGCACCGTCAAGGCGTGTGACCTAGGCTTGGTACGCACGGGAGTGATCTTCGACGCCATGGGGGTGGCATGACCAGCTGCGCACAGTGTGGACACCGGCTGTCCGGAGTGCCGACGTGTCCGGTGTGTGGTCTCGAGGCAGCCACGGAACCCGACCGAGCAGCCGAGGCTGACTCCATCGATGTAGAGGAAAGGACGCCACCCGTGTCCAGTGCTGAAGCGAAGCCCGAAGCGATCAACGCTGCTGAAGCGGAGCCCGACGCCGACCTCGACGAGCCCAACGGGGCCACCGTGATCCGCAAGCCTGTCGAGGCGACCGCCCCGGAGGCCGTCGAGGACGTGCCCGACGCGGAGCAGACCTCGTTGAGCCTGCCCCGGATCAGCGCCTATGGCGACGAGGACAGGCCGGGACCGGCCTCGTCGATCTCCGCCACCGACGACGAGCCCGTCGAGCGCACCTCGAGGCGTCAGTCGCCCGACGTCGAGGAGAAGCTCGACACCGACGAGCCCGACGGTTCCACCGCGATCCGCCCGACGTACGCACCACCGACCGCTCCGCCGCCGTCCGCTCCCCCGACAGCCCAGGAGTCGGCAGCCCCGGAGTCGGCAGCAGCGGAGGCGGTGATCCCGGAGCCGGAGCCGAAGCCCATCCCGGATCCCTCTCCCTTCCCGGAGCCCGAGCCCGTCCCGGGACCCGATCCCGTCCCCGACCCGGAGCCGACGCCCACCCCGATCCCCGAGCCCGGACCCGTCCCGGAGCCCGAGCCGGTCCCTGGCCCTGATCCTGTGCCCGACCCCGAGCCCGAGCCGGTCTCCGAGGTCACGGTGGAGGCTGCGTACCAGCCCTTCGTCCAGCCTTCGGGAATGCTCGTCCAGGAGGCTCGGAACGGTCGGGCCCGCCACTGGGCGCCCCCGGAGACGGCGGTGGAGGAGACCTCGGCCGACCAGCTCTACGAGACCGAGCCCGCCTACGCGACCGGCCACGCCGAGGAGGCATACGGTTCCGAGGACGGGGCCGACTGGCAGAACGGCTACGGCTACGCCGGCGAGCAGGAGCCGATCGAGCAGGACTTCGGCGACTACGGCGTCCAGCAGGAGTACGTCTCCTCGCTGATGGCCACCGAGCCCGAGGACAACCCGTCGACCTGGATCGTGCTGCTGTGGGTGGGTGCGATCTTCATGATCGTGATGTTCGTGCTCGGCGTCTGGCTGATGACGCTCTAACGCCTCTATGCCGAGAATCATCGTCGCCGAGATCGACAGCGACGACCAGCGCGCCCTTGCCCTCGACGTCTGGCGGGCGGCCAACGCCGCTCGCCGCCGCACCGCCACGGAGGCCCGTGTGCGGCGGGTCCGCGAGAAGCTGGCCGGCGCCGAGCTCGCGCTGCTCGCCCACTACGGCACCCGGCCGGCGGGCATGCTGGTGGCCGAGACCTATCTCGTCGACGGCGTGCCGCTACCCGGCTACGGCCACATCTCGATGGTCTTCGTCGACCCCGCCGTCTGGGGCTCCCACGTCGGCACCGAGATGATCCGCGACCTCCAGGCGCGCGGCTGGGACGGCCTCAGCGTCTGGACCCGCACCGACAACCGCCGCGCCCAGCGCCTCTACGAGCGCACCGGGTTCACCGACACCGGCAACCGCAGCACGCTCCAGGACGGCGAGGAGATCATGCAGCTGGCGTGGGCTCGGGACGAGAACGTCGACGACTAACGAGACCTGAGCATCTCCGCGACCTGGAACGCCATCTCGAGCGACTGGACGCGGTTGAGGCGGGGGTCGACGACCGACTCGTAGCGGTGCACGAGACCGGCCTCGTCGAGCTCCTCGCCGCCACCGATGATCTCGGTGACGTCGTCGCCGGTGTTCTCGACGAGGATGCCGCCCGGGACGGTGCCGAGGGCGTGGTGGACGTCGAAGAAGCCCTGGACCTCGTCGAGGACGTCCTCGAAGCGGCGGGTCTTGTAGCCGTTGGAGGTGGAGAAGGTGTTGCCGTGCATCGGGTCGGAGATCCAGGTGACGTTGACACCCTCGGCGGTGATCTTCTCGACCAGCCCGGGCAGCCCTTCGCGCACCTTGTCCGCACCGAATCGGGTGATGAAGGTGAGCCGGCCCTCCTCGTTCTTCGGGTTGAGCTTGGCGGCCAGCGCGAGCGCGTCGTCGGGGGTCGCGGTGGGGCCGAGCTTGCAGCCGATGGGGTTGTTGAGGTGGCGGAAGTACTCCACGTGGGCACCGTCGAGCTGACGGGTGCGCTCACCGATCCAGACGAAGTGGCCCGAGACGTTGTAGGGCGTCTCGGTGCGCGAGTCGATGCGGGTCATCGCGTGCTCGTACTCGAGGAGCAGCGCCTCGTGGGAGGAGTAGAAGTCGACCCGGTGGAACTCCTCCGGGTCGGCGCCGATGGCCTCCATGAAGGCGATCGCGCGCTCGATCTCGGAGCCCATCGCCTCGTACTTCGCGCCGACGGGCGAGTTGCGCACGAACTCGGAGTTCCAGGTGTGCACCTGGCGCAGGTCGGCGTAGCCACCGGTGGTGAACGCCCGCACGAGGTTCAGGGTCGAGGAGGACGCGTGGTAGACGTCCAGCAGCCGCTGCGGGTCGGGGATGCGGGACTCGGCGGTGAACTCGAAGCCGTTGACCGCGTCGCCGCGGTAGGCCGGCAGGGTGACCCCGTCGCGGGTCTCGGTGTCGGAGGAGCGCGGCTTGGCGTACTGCCCCGCGAGACGGCCGATCTTGACGACCGGGACGGAGGCCGCGTACGTCAGGACCACCGCCATCTGCAGCAGCACGCGGAGCTTGTTGCGGGTGTTGTCGGCGGTCGCCTCGGCGAAGACCTCGGCGCAGTCGCCGCCCTGCAGGATGAACGCCTCGCCGCGACCGGCGGCGGCGATCGAGCTCTTGAGCTGGTCGCACTCCCCCGCAAAGACGAGCGGCGGCTGCTTCCTCAGCTTCTCGACCGCCGCGGCCAGGGCGACCGGGTCCGAATAGGTCGGCTGCTGAAGGGCTCCGATGGCGTGCAGCTGCTCGAGGGAGGGGAAGGCGTCGTTCACGAGCCTCAGGGTACGCGGGTCACCCGGTTGTTACGAAGTCATCTCAGACACGGCGGGGCCGGCGTACGTCCTGAGAAGTTCGTACGCCGGCCCCTGACCGTGGTCATCGCGTCACTCGTCGTCCTCCGGGTTGACGTCCATGTGCTCGATGTCGCTGAAGTGCGGCGGCTCGTCGTCCTTGTTGGCGAACTTGTTGACCAGCCAGGTGATCGCCCACAGGATCACGCCGATGACCATCAGGCCGCCGGCGATCTCGTAGACGATCCCGTCGCGGTCGACCCACGGGCCGGCCAGGTAGATGCACAGGATCGCGGCGATCGGCGGCAGCCACCTCGGCGCGGTGAAGAACGCCTTGTCGGTGTCGGCGCGGCGGTTGCGGAGCACCACGCAGGCGATGTTGACGATCGCGAACACGCACAGCAGGAGCAGCGCGGTCGTCGAGCCGAGGTTGGAGACGATGTTGCTGTCCGGGTCGCTGGAGACGTACCAGATCAGCAGCAGGGCCAGCACGGTGGTGAAGACGATCGCGATGTAGGGCGTACGGCGGCCGGGCAGGACCGCACCCAGCTGCTTGGGCAGCACCCGCTGCTTGGCCATGCCGTAGACCAGACGGCTGGCCATCAGCATGTTGATCAGCGCCGTGTTGGCGACGGCGAAGACCGCCAGGAACGGGAACACCTTGTCGATCGGGAAGTCTGGAGCACCCTTGCCGACCACCTCGAGCAGGGCTCGGCCCTCGGACTCGCGGATCGTCTCGAGCTCACCCGGCGTCAGCACGCTGACCACGGAGATCGCGACCAGGATGTAGAGCAGTGCCGCCGCTCCCAGGCCCATCAGCATGGTGCGCGGGAAGATCCGCTCGGGTTCCTTGGTCTCCTCGACCATGTTGACGGCGTCCTCGAACCCGACCATCGCGAAGAAGGCGACCGAGGTCGCGGCGGTGACCGCGAAGACCACGCCCATGTTGGAGTAGTCGTCGAAGGAGACCAGCTCCGACATGTCCGCCTTGCCCTGGGCGATCACGTAGAAGCCGACGCCGATGACGATGCTCAGCGCGACCATCTCGACGACGGTGAGGATGATGTTGAACTTCACGCTCTCGCCCACACCGCGCAGGTTGATCAGCGCGAGCAGGACCATGAAGCCCAACGCCAGGAGGGTGACCACGCCCTCGCTGGGCGCATCCATCCAGCCGTTGATCTCCAGGCCGCCGAAGAAGTTCTGCGCCAAGGTGTTGGCCGAGGTCGATGCACTGGTGATGCCCGAGCAGGCGACCGCGAAGGTCACCATGAAGGTGAGGAAGTGGAAGCCGAACGCCTTGTGGGTGTAGAGCGCGGCACCGGCCGCGCTGGGGTACTTCGTCACCAGCTCGAGGTAGGAGTACGCCGTCATGGTGGCCACCACGAAGGCGAGCAGGAACGGCAGCCACAGGATGCCGCCGACGTAGCCCGCCATGGTTCCGGTCACGGCGTAGACGCCGGCTCCCAGGATGTCACCGACGATGAAGAGCAGAAGGAGCCAGGGCCCCATCACTCTCTTCAACTCGGGTGTTTCTTCTTTCGCCAGGGTTGTCATGATGTCCTTCCTGGTCACGTTCGAAACTCAGTTCCGAAATTGGGATGAAGGGATCCCTCAATCAAAGCCCAACCTCGCCGTCAGGTGTACGACAATTCGTCAACACGCCGTTACCGGACGAAATTTCGTGGATAGGGTCACGCCATGACCTTCTCCATCGTCGCCAGAGCTGTCGATCCCGGCACCGGGGAGCCCACCTGGGGTGTGGCCGTCGCCTCGAAGTTCCTCGCCGTCGGTTCGGCCGTCCCGGCCGCCGTCGCGGGCGTCGGCGCGATCGCCACCCAGGCCGAGGCCAACGTCGCCTACAAGGGTCTCGCGCTCGCCCACCTCGACGAGGGCGCGACCGCCGACGTCGCCCTGGAGAGGCTGCTGGAGGAGGACGAGCGCCGTGACCACCGCCAGGTCGGCATCGTCGACGTCGACGGCAACGCCGCCTCCCACACCGGACCGTCCTGCTTCGACTGGGCGGGCGGCCGGACCGGCTCCACCGACGACGGGGCGTACGCGATCCAGGGCAACATCCTCACCGGCCCCGAGGTGGTCGAGGCGATGGAGGCCGCCTGGCTCGCCTCCTCCCCCGACGAGCCGCTGCAGCACCGGCTCCTGGCGGCCCTGGCCGCAGGCGACGAGGCCGGCGGCGACAGCCGTGGGCGGCAGAGCGCGGCCCTCCTGGTCGTGCGCGAGGGCGCCGGCTACGGCGGCAACGACGACATCGCGGCCGACCTCCGCGTCGACGACCACGCGGCGCCGATCACCGAGCTGAAGCGTCTCCTCGATCTCAGCGACTTCTACCTGACCGCGTCGACCGAGGCCGAGAAGGTGCCGGTCACGCCCGAGATCGAGGCGGAGCTGGAGACGTACGCCGCGGCGCAGGGCGCTACCGGCTTCCTCGCCTGGGTCGCCACCGAGAACTACGAGATGCGCGTGGCCGAGGATCTGTCGTGGATCGACCGGCGCATCCTCGACATCGTCAGGACGCCCAAGTGACGTCGATCCTCGCCATCGACGCCGGCACCACCGGCGTCACCGCGCTGATCGTCACCGACAAGGGCGAGGTCGCGGCTCGGGGGTATGAGGAGTTCGACCAGCACTTCCCCAGGCCGGGCTGGGTCGAGCACGTGCCGGAGGGGATCTGGCAGGCCACCCTCGAGGCGTGCCGTACGGTGCTCGCGGCCCACGGCGACGACGACCTCGTCGGCATCGGGATCACCAACCAGCGCGAGACGGTCGTGCTCTGGGACCGGGAGACCCTGGGATCGCCGCGGCGCGCGATCGTGTGGCAGGACCGGCGTACGACGCCGATGTGCTCCGCGATGGCGTCCCACGACGCCCGGGTCCGCGAGCTGACCGGTCTGCGCCTGGATCCCTACTTCACGGCCACCAAGCTGGCCTGGATCCGCGAGAACGAGCCGCACACCTGGACCCATGTGGAGTCGGGGCGCTACGCGATCGGCACGGTCGACTCCTACCTCATCGCCCGGATGACCCGGGGCCTGCACCATGTCTCCGACGTCTCCAACGCGTCGCGCACGATGCTGTTCGACATCGGCGCCAACGACTGGTCCGAGGAGCTGTGCGACCTGTTCGGGGTGCCGCGCGACGCGCTGCCGGAGATCGGACCCAACTGGGGCGAGGGCGTGGTCACCGACCCGCGCTCGTTCCTCGACCTCTCGCTGCCGATCGCCGGGGTGGCCGGTGACCAGCAGGCCGCACTGTTCGGGCAGGCGGCGTTCGATGTGGGCGACTCCAAGTGCACCTACGGCACCGGCTCGTTCGTGCTGACCAACACCGGCGCCTCGCCGCAGCGCTCGGAGTCCGGGCTGCTCACCTCCCCCGGCTGGATGTCGCCGTCGGGAGAGGTCACCTACGTCCTCGAGGGCTCGATCTTCGTGACCGGCGCGGCGGTGCAGTGGCTGCGGGACGGCCTCCAGATCATCGGTTCGGCCGCGGAGACCGAGGCCCTGGCGAGCACGGTCACCTCGTCCGAGGGCGTCGTGTTCGTGCCCGCGCTGACCGGTCTCGGCGCGCCCCACTGGGACCCGGACGCCCGCGGCACGATCATCGGCATCACCCGCGGCACCACCCGTGCCCACATCGTGCGGGCGACCCTGGAGGCGATCACCTTCGAGGTACGCGACGTGATGGCCACCATGCCGACGCCGGTTGCCTCGCTCAACGTCGACGGAGGCGCGGCTGCCAACAATCTGCTGTGCCAGCTCCAGGCCGACCAGCTCGGCGTCGACGTCTCCCGCCCTCGCTACGTCGAGACCACCGGCCTCGGCGCCGCGTTCCTCGCCGGCCTCGGGGTCGGCGTGTGGTCGTCCTTCGACGCGATCCGCGAGACCTGGGCCCTGGACCGCACCTTCTCCCCCGACGCCTCGCGTCGCGGGGCGGCCGATGAGGCGTACGCCTCGTGGACTAGGGCCGTCGAACGTTCCCGGCAGTGGGCGTGAGTCCTCGTTGACCCGGATCCTGCATCTGTCCGACACCCATGTCTCCGCGAGCGGCCCCGACATGGACGGTGTCGATGCCGTGGCCGCGCTGGAGGGCATCCTGCGCGACGCCCGCCACCTGCCCGGCCTGGACGCCGTCGTCGTCAGCGGTGACATCGCCGACGACGGCTCGGCCGAGGGCTGCCGGGCGGTCCTGGAGCGGGTCGGCGCGTTCGCTGCCGAGCGCGACATCCCGCACATCTACTCGACGGGCAACCACGATGCCCGCGGACCGTTCCGCGAGGTGCTCGGCAGCGGGCACCGCGACGCCGACGGCAGCGACCGCGGTCGGCTGCTCGACCCGGAGTCGGACCTGTGCGCGTCGGTCAGCTACCTCGGCGAGCTCCGGGTCGTCACCGTGGACAGTCTCGTGCCGGGCCAGACCCACGGCTTCCTGGACGAGCACCAGCTCGCCTACCTCGCGGCCGAGCTGGCCACCCCGACGCGGGACGGGACGGTCCTGGTCCTCCACCACCCACCGCTCCACCTGGCCTCCCGCCCGTGGGTCGCCGACGTCGTCCTCCGCAACATCTCCGCCCTGGGCCGTGTGGTGCGCGGCAGCGACGTACGCGCGATCCTCACCGGCCACCTCCACTTCCAGGTCAGCGGCTTCCTCGCCGGCATCCCGGTCTGGGTGACCCCCGGCGTCGTCACCCGCATCGACACCACCGCACCCCCACATCTCGTACGCGGCGTGCTCGGCGCCGGAGCCACCGTCGTCGATCTCGCCGACCCGGCCTCCCCCACCTTCCATGTGATCGCCGCCCGCGACCCCCGAGCCGGCGAGCAGGTCTACGTCTACGACGCCGCATCCGGCGAGGACTCGCTCGAGGAGCTCTGATATCGGTGATCTTCCGGTAAAACCGTTTGTCACCCGTCGGCCGGCGCAGCACCCTGTGCGCCATGACTCTGCTGATGACAGATGGTGTCCCCGCTGGCCTGGACCAGCATGTCCTCCGCCCGCTGAACGCCTATGTACGCGGCCACGCCACCGGCGACCCCGCACACTTCCGCGACGCGTTCCTCCCCTCGGCCCACATCGAAGGCATCCGCGGCGGCGCCTTCGTCTCCTGGCCGCTGGAGGACTACTGCGCCCTCTTCACCGGCTCACCCGCTCCGGACGAGAAGGACCGCGTACGCCGCCTCGACGCGGTCGAGGTCCACGGCACCGTCGGCACTGCGACGATGACCCTCATCCACGGCCCCGACACGTTCACGGACGTGTTCTTGCTCGTTCACGTCGACGGCGCCTGGAAGATCGCGAACAAGGTCTACCACCGCCACGCTCAAGCGGCCTGGTAGTCGAGGAGTACGTCGCGCAGCACGAACTCGGCTCGGGACAGCGGTGATGGGTCGGGTGTCCAGGTGTCGGGTGGTGGGCTGACATAGGTGTGGCCGGTGGGTGTGATGGTGGTGATGCTGCCGTCGGGTCCGGGTCTGGCTTGCCATCCGAGGGCTTCTTTGGCTTGGTTGCAGCGTTCGCAGAGCCCTTGGAGGTTCTCGGCGTTGGTTTGGCCGCCGTCGGTGTGGCGTTGGATGTGGTCGATGTTGCGGATCGGGGCGTCGCAGCCGTTGGTGCGGCAGGTCCCGCCGTCGCGAGTCGCGATGAACTCGGCCAGTCCGTCGGGGGCTTTGCGGGAGCGGGATTCCATCGCGACGAGTTGGCCTGCGGGGTCGGTGAACAGCCGGCGGACGAACACCTCGGCGTCGGCCATGGCCTCTCGGGCCCAGGTGGCGGGGACGGGTCCGTAGCCCTCGACCATGGCGGGCTGGTCGGCGTTGTTGGTGAGGGTGTCGGCGGTCATGACGATCTTGACCTCGATCCGAGGCTTGGCCCCGGCGGCTTCGCGGCCGGTGATCCGGTCGACGAGGGTGTCGGCCATGACCTGGCCGCGGCTGCGTTGATCCCCGGCGGCGCGGGCGGCGTTGGCGGCCCGGTCCAGGGCTGCGAACACGGCGACGCCGTCTTTGACCGGGAGCAGGGCGCCGAGCCAGGTCATCGTGTCGGGTGCCGGCCGTAGGCTGACCCGGCGGTCCTTCGGGGCGTTGGCGGCACGGGCGACGACGGAGGCTTGGTCGAGGGTGATGGCGAGTTTCTTGGCGGCGTTCTCGAGCTGCCGCAGCCCCATCGACACGGCCTTCGCGGGTTCCCCGTCCGGTCCTGGCGCGCAGAGCTGGTCGTCGATGACCCGGCGATCGTCGAGGGTGAGGCAGGTGGTTTCGCGGGCCAGGATGGTGGCCTGCCACTGCGAGAACAACCCGGCCTTCATCAGGTTGAAGGTGTGCGGCATCTCGGCCAGAAGGATTTTCGCCAG
>NZ_JBHVKJ010000037.1:0-57438 GCF_042798275.1 Nocardioides sp. NPDC057767
AAACGCTCGACTGGGATACCCCAGCCGAGCGTCTGCGTGATCTACTGACAGCCACTTAGGTCATCAGGTGTTGCAAGGACCCCTAGAATCCGCCGTACGACCCGGCCCTTCGTCTGTCTCGCGGTGTGTCTACAGCGCCACCTCGCGGTCGGCGAGCGCCGCCGAGAGGTCGAGGTCATGGGTGACCAGGAGCAGCGCGGCCCCCGATTCGGAGACCTCGCTCATGAGCGCGTCGACGGTCTGCTCCTGGGTGACCAGGTCGAGCCGTGACGTCGCCTCGTCGGCGAAGACCAGCGACGGCCTCGGCAGCATCGCCCGCACGACCGCGATCCGCTGCAGCTCACCGCCCGAGACCTGCCCCGGACGACGCCTCAGGATCTCGTACGCCAGTCCGAGCCGCTCCAGCATGGCCTCGACCCGCGACGCCTCGATGCCGTGGCGCCGCATCACGTCGCCCATCGCCCTCTCCAGGCTGACCCGCTGCGGGAACGACAGCGCCGGGTCCTGGTAGAGCTTCTGCATCCGACCCCTCCCCGCGCCCTGGCCGTACATCACCGATCCGCTGTCGACCCCGGTCAGCCCGAGCAGCGCGTTGCCGAGCGTCGTCTTGCCGGCACCGCTGGGCCCGGTGATGGCGACCCGCTCGCCGGCGCGGACCTCGAGGTCGACGCCGGCGAAGACCGCCGTGCGGGCGTACGACTTCGAGATGCCCTCGGCACGGACGAGCACGTCACCGTCACCCGGGGCACCGGTCCGCATCCACGGGTGTCTCCAGTGCACCGGCTCGGCCGCGAGCAGCCGCTTGGTGTAGTCCTCCGCCGGCGAGGTGAGCACGTCCTCGACCGGACCCGACTCGACCACAGCGGCCTCCCGCATGACCATCACCTCGCCGCCGAGCCGGCGAGCCAGCCGCAGGTCGTGAGTGATGGTGAGCAGCAGGCCGCCCTCGTCGAGGTGACCGAGGAGCAGGTCGGCGAGCCGGTCGACCGATGCCCGGTCGAGCCCTTTGGACGGCTCGTCCAGGATCAGCACCTTCGCGCCACCGACGGTGGCCGCGGCGTACGCCACTCGCTGGGCCATCCCACCCGAGAGAGTGTGCGGATAGGACGAGCCGGCTCCGGCCAGACCCACCTGCCCGAGGCGCATGTCGGCTGCCTCGAGCGCACCGACGCTTCGCGGCCTCCAGCCGGCGACACCCTCGGCGACCTGAGCCCGCACCCGCATCGTCGGGTCGAGCGCGAGCGCCGGCTCCTGCGGGAGCAGGGCGACCTCGCGACCCCACAGCGTGCGTCGCGAGTCCCGCTCGGCCAGGTCGAAGGAGGCGTCCCCGACCGCCAGGGAACCCACCGCCGACAGCTCGCGCGGCAACGTGCCCATCAGGGCATGGGCCAGGATCGACTTCCCCGACCCGCTCTCCCCGACGATCGAGAGCGGCTTGCCGGCCTCGACGTGGACGTCGGGCACGTCGGCCAGGACGAGCGACCCGGCGCGTACGACCACTCCGGTGGCTTTCAGGCTCATCGCCCCTCCTCATTCGATCGCAGCCCGAGCAGGCAGACGGTCAGGCAGAACAGCACCGCGACCGGCGCCAACGGCATCCACGGCGCCGCGTCGTAGAACGGGAACGACTCGGTGATCATCAGTCCGAGCTCCGCCCGCGGCGGCTGCAGCCCGACCTTCACGAAGCCGAGGGTCGACATCGCCAGGATCGAGGTGACCATGCCCAGCGAGGACAGCGTCACCAGGAGCGGCCGCAGAGCCGGCCAGAGGTGGCGGCGTACGACATGGACCCAGCCCAGCTGCAACAGCCCGGCGGCCTCCACCGCGGGCGAGCCGAGCACCAGGGCGCTGCGAGCACGCACCACCCGGAAGAACTCCACCCACTGCACGAGCGCGAGGCCGACGTAGAGGGCGATCATCGATCCGGGTGCGGCCAGGGCCGAGACCAGCAGCACCACGAGCAACGCCGGGACGGCGACAAAGGCCTCCGAGATCGAGCGGAGCAGGGCATCGACCCAGCCGCCGAACCACGCCGACAGCACACCGGCGACGCAGCCGAGGATCAGCGCGGTGGCGACGCACACCGCCGCGAGCAGCAGGGAGACGCGGGTCGCGTGGGCGACGCGGGAGGCGACGCTACGGCCGTAGTCGTCGGTCCCCAGCGGGTCGGCGACCGACGGTGGCTGCAGATAGCGGGCCAGGTCCTGGGCCGCCGGGTCCGGCAGCACCAGGGGTCCGACCAGCGCGAACGCGATGATCAGCCCGAGCCCCACCAGCGACGCGATCCGTGTCCAGGAGCGCACCGGACGAGCTCCGACGGTCTGTTCCAGCATCAACATGCTCATGCCGGCACCGCCCGTCCCCGCGGCCGCGGGTCGAGACCCAGCACGGCCAGATCGACCAGCGTGTTCACCAGCACGATCAGCAGCGCCAGCACGAGGGCCGACGCCTGCAGCACCGGGATGTCTCGCCAGAAGACGGCATGGACCAGCGAGTGGCCCAGCCCGTCCCAGGCGAAGAGGCTCTCGACCACGACGACTCCTTCGATGAGCACGACGAACTGCACGCCGAGGTACGGCACCAGGGAGACGGCCGCGTTGCGCAGCACGTGGCGCGCCAGCACCCACCTCTCGGGCAGTCCCTTGGTCTGCGCGAACTCCACGTAGGCCGAGCCCCGGACCTCCACGACCGCGTCGCGGGTCACCCGGGCGATGAGCCCGGACAGGCTCAGCCCGAGGGTCAGCGCCGGGAGGACGATGCCACCGTCGCCGTGCCCGACCGCCGGGAAGAGCCCCAGCTGGGCCGAGAGCACGATCATCAGCAGCAGACCGAGCAGGAACGGCGGCACGGCGCGTACGCCGGCCACCCACAGCGACGAGAACCGGTCGGCGACGCCACCGGGACGACGGGCAGCGACGACGCCGATCGCGGCACCGACGATCACCGCGATCACGATCGAGAGCACCGCCAGCTGGAGCGTGGCGGCCAGGTAGTGGCTCACCTCGGTCAGGACGGGCTGGGAGGTGACCAGAGACCGGCCCAGGTCGAGCTGGAGCAGGTCGGCGACCCACTCCCCCAGCTGCTGCCACAGCGGCCGGTCGAGCCCGAGCTCGTCACGGACCGAGGCGGCAGCGTCGGCATCGACCATGTCGTAGCCGTAGCGCCCCGCGGCGATCCGGTAGGCGATGTCCCCCGGCAGTCGCTGGGTGATCACGAAGCAGAGCGCCGAGACGCCGATCGCCACCGCCAGCGCCTGGGCGGCGCGGCGGGCGATCACACCACCGAGGCGGCTCATTCGGCCAGCTCGATGTCGGTGATCCGCCAGCTGGTCTCGAGCGCGTCGATCTGGAAGCCCTCGACGCGGTCGCTGACAGCGGCGTTCATCCGGTACCAGGAGACCGGCACCAACGGCAGCTGCTCCTGGGCGGTCGTCACGATCGTCCGGCGGTGCGCGGCCGCCTGCTCACCCTCGGCGCCGGCCATCAGGGCGGCCACTGCCTCGTCGACTGCCGGGTCGCTCCAGCCCATGGTGCCCCAGTCGGAGCCGCCCTCGGCGAAGGTGTCGGCCACGGTCGGCAGCGGGTCGGAGATCAGCGCGAAGGACTTGGCCACGAGGGCCATCTGCAGGCTGCCGTCGCCGTGCTTCGCCGGCACCTCGCTGGAGTTCGTGACCTCGACGTCGATCTTCACCCCGACCTTCTTCAGCTCGGCCTGGATCGCCGTGGCGAGCGCGGGCAGCTCCGGACGGTCCGGGTAGGTCAGCAGCTCGAGCGCGAGCGGCTTCCCGTCCTTGGCGACGGTGCCGTCGGCGCCGGCCTTCCACCCGGCCGCGGCCAGCAATGCCTTCGCCTGCTCGGCGTCGTACGTCAGCGGCTCGAGCTCCGCGTCCCAGTCCGCCAGCGTCGGGGTCAGCAGCTGGGTCGCGGCGATGTCCTTCTCCCGCAGGACCGCCTCGGTGATCGACTCGCGGTCGAGCGCCATGCTGATCGCCTGCCGGACACGTACGTCCTTCAGGGCTGGATCGGCGGCGTTCATCTTCATCAGGATGGTGCGCGGCTGCAGGGCGGAGACCATGTCCACGCCGTCGGTGCTCTCCACGCGCTCGCGGCCGGCCGGCTCCAGGCCGAAGACCACGTCTGCCTGGCCGCCGGTGGCCATGACCGCACGGCTCTCGGCCCGGCCGACCGCCTGGAACGAGACCTTCTCGACGTCGGGCTCCTCGCCTCGCCAGTCGGCGACGCGTACGGTCTCGATGCGGGAGGGAAGCGACACCTCGGCGACCTCGTACGGACCGGTCCCGACGATCTTCTCGACCTTCCCGTCCGCGTCGTAGGACGACGGAGCCAGGATCCCGGTGCTGTAGTGGGACAGCGTCGCGGGAACGGACACGTTCGGCTCGCTGAGCTCGATCACCACCGAGCTTCCGGCGGCGCGGATGGTCTCGACGCCGACATCGGCGAGCGGACTGGCGGCGTCGGCGGCCATCTTCTCGAGCACGGCGACGACGTTCTCGGGCGTCATCGGCTTGCCATCGTGGAACTCGACCCCGTCGGCGAGCTCGAAGGTCCAGACCTTGTTCGCCTCGTCGGCCGACCAGGCGGTGGCGAGGCCCGGGACGAGGTTCCCCTCCACGTCGGCCGTGACCAGCGTCTCGGTGACGTGGAGCCGGGTGAAGAAGTAGCCGTCCGAGGACGGTTCGAGGCTGTGGATCTCGAACGGCCCGGCGATCCTCAGGGTGTCGGAGGCGGCCGACTGCGACGAGCCGCACGCCGTCGCGGCGAGCGCGACGGCGGCGAGAGCCGCGGCGCCACGCAGGTGGGGGCGGGTGATCATGTTGTTGCCTTCCAGTCAGGAGGGCCCACAACCTAGTTGAGAATCGTTATCATCACCAAACCGGTTAACCGCTCGGCCGCCCCTTGGCTACAGGGCTATGATTAAGTGATAACCGTTCTCATTACAGTTAGAGGTTGAGCATGGCAAGCAGGTCATCGGACGTACGCCCCAAGATCAAGCTCCGTTCCACCGCCGGGACGGGCTACACCTACATCAGCAAGAAGAACCGCCGGAACACTCCTGACCGGCTCGTACTGCGCAAGTACGACCCGGTGGTGCGGCGCCACGTCGAGTTCCGCGAGGAACGCTGACGCTCACCGCGCCGCGCGCCGCGGTCTGTTGATCTCGGCTCTCGATGCACAACGGCGCCGAGCCCCCGTTCCCGGGGACTCGGCGCCGTCGCCGCGAGTGATCAGCCCTGACGGGCCTTCAGCCGTGGGTTGAGCTTGTTGATCACGTAGACCCGGCCACGACGGCGCACGACCTGCGAGCCCGGCTGGTCCTTCAGCGAACGGATGGAGTTGACGACCTTCATGATGCGGTTCCTCTCTCAGCCCTTGGTGCTGGTGTAGGGCAGCAGGGCCATCTCACGGGCGTTCTTGACGGCCTTGGTGACCGCGCGCTGCTGCTGCGGGGTGAGTCCGGTGACGCGGCGGGAGCGGATCTTGCCGCGGTCGGAGATGAACGTACGCAGCAGCTGCACGTCCTTGTAGTCGACATCGGTCACGCCGGGGTCGAGCAGCGGCTTACGGCGCTTGCGGACGGGCGCGGGCGGGCGCTTGGGCATGGGGTGAGCCTTTCGGGGATTCGGGTCAGCGGGCCTTGGCGGGATCGATCAGCCCACGCTGGACGGCGCGGACCAGGCGCCTGGGCACGACGTAGGTCTGTCCGTCGACGGTCACGGGCACAAGCGCGACCGGGGTCGCCTTCCAGCTCGACCGGCGGTGACGGGTGTTGCTGCGCGACATCTTGCGCTTGGGTACGGCCATGGCGGCCTCCTTCTGATGGTTGTCGAAAGTCCGGGTCAGGCGGCACGGCCGATGGGGCCGAGCCAGTCCTCGAGACCGTCCCAGGACTCCTCCCAGATCGGACCGCGCTGGGCGATCTCCTGGTCGGTGAGCAGGGCGCGCTCGAAGGCGCGCGGGATCTCGTCCGCCTCGTCGTCGATGCCGACCACGACGATCCGAGTGAGCCGATCGGCGCGGCCCCACTTCTGGGTCGAGCCGACGCTCGCCTGGCCGCCGGCGCCGTCCCACACGCAGATGTCGTCGGGCCGGGTCGGCACCCAGAAGCAGCCGCGCGAGCGGCGCGGACCGCCACCGAGGATCTCCAGCTCGTCCTGGAACCGGATCGGATGGATCGGACGGTCCGAGCGCAGGTCGAGCCGCCACGCACCGCCCTCGGGAAGCGGCGGCAGCTCGTTGCGGCGTACCTCGGCGACCCATGCCTCCACCGCGTGGTGGCGGTGCACACCGGCGACCAGGCCGGCGGCGTCCAGGAGCGAGGGGTCGGTCACCACCGGCGTACGCGGGCGGGCGAGGGTCGCCACCAGCGACTCCTCCTCCGGCTCGGGGGCCTCGGTGATGCAGACGACGTCGGCGTACTCCACGATCGCACTGGCGACCTCGGCCACGCCGCGGCGATCGTCCTCGGAGGTGGCCAGACCGCGCTCGTCGAGGAGGTCGGGACCGAGCAGGTCCTCGGCCACCGTCGTGCCCTCGAGCGCCGCGACGACGGCGGAGATGCCGATGTGGGGCGCCGTCCGCGGCGCCCAGGCGAGCACCCGGCAGACCTGGACCGCCTCGGCGGCGACCGGCAGGCAGGCCACGATGCTCCCCCAGCGTCCCTGGGCCGCGAGACGCTCGAGCGTCGGCACGATGTCCTCGCGGATCGCGCAGGCGACGCAGGCGTGGGCGAGGTTGATCTCCTCGTGCTCGATCACGCCGGTGACGTCGCTGACGACGCGGGTGAGGAGCTGGCGCTCGGGGTCGATGACGTGACGGACCGTGACCGCGTCGGGGAGGCCGAACTGCAGCGAGATCGTCGCCGAGAGCATCGCGCCCTCCTCGACCCCGCTGACCAGGATCACCGGCACCTTGGGACGGGAGAGCTTCCGCGGACGAGGCGTGCTCATCAGCCGCGCCCGTAGCGACGCTTGAACCGTTCGACCCGTCCTTCGGTGTCGACCACGCGGCCGCGGCCGGTCCAGAACGGGTGACTGGCGCTGGAGACGTCGACGTCCACGACCGGATAGGTCTCGCCGTTCTCCCAGGCGACCCGCTCGTGGTCGTCGGCGAGACGCTCGACGAGCGTCGACCGCATCAGGAAGAGCTTGTCCGCCGAGCGGTCGCGGAAGACGACCGGCCCGGAGACGGGGTGGATGCCTTGCTTCATGGGGACCTCCCGCTGTGACTAATGATAACGATTCTCATCTTACACAGGTCGGGCCGCCCGTTCACATCGCGGTGAGACTCACCCCTCGGCGGTGTGGGTGTGCATGCGTACGCCGTCACTGTTGAAGATGCTCAGCACCTGGGCCGGTCGCGAGCCGGTCGCGAACATCGCGTGCGGCACCCGGGTGTCGAACTCGGCGGCCTCGCCGCGGGTCAGCACCAGGTCACGGTCGCCCAGCAGCAGCCGCAGCTTGCCGGAGATGACGTAGAGCCACTCGTAGCCGTCATGGACCCGTGGCTCCGGCGCCTCGGTCACCGGCTGGTAGGTGATCTTGAACGTGTTCACCGGTGACCCCTCGGGAGTCAGCGGCGCGATCTCCATGCCGTCGCGGCGGACCACCGGCCGGCGCACCCGCGGGTCCGGGACCGACGGTGTCACCAGGCTGTCGAGGCCGACACCGAGATGGCGGGTCAGTGGGATCAGCAGCTCCAGGCTCGCCTGTCGCTTGCCCGACTCGAGCCGGGACAGCGTGCTCGGCGACATCTCCGCCATCGCGGCCAACTGCTCCAGGGTCCACCCCTTGCTGTGCCGGATCGCCCTGATCCGCGGGCCGACCTGCTTGAGCTCGTCGATCATGTGCTCCATCTCCCATTTGCCAATTCAGCAAGAACCCTTGCCGTTCTTTCATTGTGCCACTGAACTGGATGGCATGAACACACACCCAGAACACCTCGACGTGATCGTCATCGGCGGCGGTGCCGCCGGACTCTCCGCGGCCCTCATGCTGGGCCGCTCCCGTCGCCGGACCCTCGTGGTCGACTCCGGCCTCCCCCGCAACCGCTTCACGACGCACATGCACGGCGTCCTCGGCCACGAGGGCATCGACCCCGCGGAGCTGCTGGGCAAGGGGCGCGAGGAGCTGGCTGCGTACTCCGTGGGGGTTCGGCCCGGCCGCGTCGCCCGCCTCGACGAGACCGAAGCGGGCGTGAGCGTCCTCCTCGAGGACGGCGAGCGGCTCACCGCTCGGATCGCGATCGTCGCGACCGGGGTCACCGACGATCTTCCCGACGTCCCCGGCCTCGCCGAGCGCTGGGGCGCCACCGTGCTGCACTGCCCGTACTGCCACGGCTGGGAGGTGCGCGACCGGCGGATCGGCGTGCTGCCCACCTCACCGCTCGGCATGCACCAGGCACAGCTGATCCGGCAGTGGAGCGACGACGTCGTCGTCTTCACCGCCGGGCTCGGCCAGATCGAGGTGGCCGACGAGCGGCGGCTGCTGGCGCGCGGGATCACTCTCGTCCCCGACCCTGTCGTCGAGGTCCTCGGCGAGGGTGACCAGGTCACCGCGGTGCGTACCGCGGACGGGTCGACCACCGAGGTCGGCGCCGTCTTCACCGCCGGCACCCTGCGCCCGCACGACGGCTTCCTGACCCACCTCGGCCTCGATCGCACCGACACCCCGGTCGGCAGCTTCCTCGCCGTCGACGCGACCGGCAAGACCAGCAGCGACCGGATCTGGGCGGTCGGCAACGTCTCCAACCCGATGGCCAACGTCCCGATCAGCATGAGCGCCGGCACGATGGCCGGCAGCTTCGTGAACGCGACCCTGGTGACCGACGACTTCGACCGCGCCGTGTCGGAGCCCGCCCCGGTGGACTTCTGGCAGGAGAGGTACGCCGGCAGCGACCGGATCTGGTCCGGCAAGGTCAACACCGTGCTCGGTGACATCGCCGCCGGCCTCGAGCCCGGGACAGCGCTCGACCTGGGCTCCGGCGAGGGCGCCGATGTCATCTGGCTGGCCCAGCACGGCTGGCAGGCCACCGGCATCGACATCTCCGAGAACGCAGTCAGCCGCGGCAAGGAGGCCGCGCGGACGGCCGGTCTGGCCGAGGAGCAGGCACGGTTCGTCGTCTCCGACCTCTCCGACCCGGCCGTCCTCGACCGGGGCTACGACCTGGTCACCGCGAGCTTCTTCCACTCCCCCGTCGAGCTGCCCCGCACCGACATCCTGCGCCGGGCCGCCGATCTGGTGAACCCCGGCGGTCACCTGCTGATCACCTCGCACGCCGCCGCGCCGCCGTGGGCCGACGCCGCGGCCCACGAGCACCGCTTCCTCGACGCCAAGGAGGAGCTGGCGGAGCTCGATCTGTCCGAGGGCGCCTGGGAGTCGGTCCTCCTCGAGCACCGGCACCGTGCGGTGACCAGCCCGTCGGGCGAGCCGGCCACGCTCGAGGACGCGGTGCTCCTGCTCCGCCGCCGGTGAGTGCTAGGCGGCGCCGCAGCTCTCGGTGAGGAACTCGCCGAGACGCTCGTAGGCCATGTTCTGGGCCTCGCTGCGCTCGAGCGGGTCCTGACCGCGACCGGTGCGCAGCGCGTCCTCGACCATCATCCGCACGCCTTCGACGGCGGCCGCCGGGGTGCCCTCCGGCACCCCCATCGACTGCAGGCTCGTCGCAGCCAGGCCCAGCGCGGTCTCGTTCTCGTCGTTCGGGGTGGACATCTGCGCGGCGTGGGCGTTCGCCATGGTCTGTACGGCACCGCAGAACTCCTCCAGGGACGCGACCGGCCCGGAGGCGACCGGCGCGGCCGACGACTCCGCGCCGGACGGAGCAGCCGCGGGAGCCTCGGAGCCACCGAGGTCGCGGGTCAGCACCACGACGCCGATCGCGACCGCGATCAGCGCCCCGACGATGAGCGTTCGGGGCGGGTGCGGCAGACGGTCGCTCCAGGACCGCTCGCGCTGAGCCGCGGCCCGCCGGGCGGGGTTACCGGAGCGTCTCGGGTCGCCCATGGGTCTCACGCCGCCGCCCCCGTAGGGCGAGCGCCAGAATCCGGACGCAGCGGCGTGCTGTGCTCATGGTTCACTCGCTGACACTCGCTCACTGGTAGGTGTTGGCCGGCGCCTCGCGCGGCTCGACGGAGGAGGCTTCGATGGCCGTCTCCGACTTGCCGCCCGGCGCGGTGCCCTCGACCCAGCGGCCGGTGACCGCCACCCAGGAGTCGCGCTCCGGGGCATCGTCGTAGTCCTCCACCCGGACCCGGGAGGCGCTGGCGTCGGCGGCGCAGCACGCGATGGCGATGCGGGTGACGTACCAGTTGCCGTTCTCGTCGGTGCTGACGAAGCCGGTGAGGCGTACATCGCGGTCCTTGATCGTCGAGCCGTCCTCGACCCCGGCACGCCACATGAACTCGGCGACCTCGACGTCGACGGGGCCCTCCGAGGCCGGCAGCGGCAGGATCTCGGCGTCGGGAGCGGCCGCAACCGGGTCGTCGGCACGTCGCTCGGCGAGATAGGCGCCCAGCGACGGCGGGCTGGCGACGAAGACGATCACACCGGGCAGGATCGCCAGCCAGGTCATCGCCGGGACCTTGTGGCCGTGCCCGTCGGGCCCTTCGTGCCCGTCGTGGTCGTCGTGGTCGTCGTCCTCCTCCGGCGCCGGACGCAGCAGCATCCACACCGTCAGCCCGAGCAGCACCACGCCGGTGGCCACCAGCGGCCACTTCATCCAGCTGGTGACGTACCTCAGATAGCCGTCGCCGAGGGAGAGCCGCAGCAGGACGGCGCCGAGGAAACCGACGACGAGGGCCTGAGTAGTACGAGTCACGCGGCCACCTCCGTTGCGCGAGCGCCGTTGTACGAAGGCGGCCGCGTGTTGATTGAATGGATCGCTCGCTGGCGCTCGCTCACAGTAGCCACCATCCGATGCCGACGGCGGAGGCGACCGCCGTGATGATCACCAAGGGTACGAAACGCAGGGCGAAGCCCATGCCGAAATGGCCGGCCTCCATGGAGGCCAGCTTGATGTCCATCGCCGGGCCGACGACGAGGAAGACCAGCTTCGCGGTGTCGGAGAAGGCGGTGAACGACGCGGCGACGAAGGCGTCGGACTCCGAGCAGAGCGCCACGATGAACGCGAACAGAGCCAGCGTGGCGATCCCGAGGACGGCCTGACCGGCGACGGTGTTGACCACCGAGCGGGGTACGAAGGTGTTGACCGCCGCGGCCAGCATGGCGCCCAGGACAAGGAAGCCGGAGGCGTGCAGGAAGTCGTGGCTGACGTTGCCGAGGAAGGACCGTTCGTGAGCGTGCTCGTCGCGGCCCACCTTGGTGAGCCGCTCGAGCAGCAGCTTGCCGCGGGCCATCATGATCCAGCCGACCGCCACCGCGGTGATCAGCGAGGCCAGGAACCGGGCCAGCACCATCATCGGCTGGCCCGGGAAGGCGACCGCGGTCGAGACGAGCACGGCCGGGTTGACCGCCGGCGCAGCCAGCAGGAACGTCAGCGCGACCGCGGGCGCGACACCACGGCGGATCAGCGAGTTGGTCACCGGCACCGCGGCACACTCGCAGCCCGGCAGTCCGATCCCGGCCAGGCCGGCGACCGGGACACCGAGCACGGGGCTCTTGGGCACGATCTTGCTCAGCGCCTTCTCCGAGAGGAACGTCGAGATCACGGCGCTGAGCAGCACGCCACCGAGCAGGAACGGAGCCGACTGCACCACGATGGCGACGAAGATCGTGCCCCAGGTGTTGAACAGATCATGGTCCAGCAGCGGCAGCAGCCAGCGCTGCGAGAGCAGGATGACCAGCAGGACGATCGCGACGACCTCTGTCTGCCCCAGCCTGAACCCAGGCTTCTCGGCCGCCCGCTCCGGGGCCTTCGTACTCATGCCGCCGCCTCCGTCGAGGAAAGCAGAGAACACGGACGCGGCGGCCTGAGGCCTGTTGCCGCTCGCTGGCGCTCACTCATGGAGCGTGTGTCTAGCACAGCCCGATGACGGCCGGGTAGTGCCTCGCCGACCCGGAATGGTTCCGGTTAGGCTTTTGACGGAGTCACCAGCTCGACTTGGTGATTCCCGGCAGGTGCCCCTTGTGCGCGAGCTCGCGGAACCGGATCCGCGACACGCCCGCCTTGCGCAGGTATCCGCGCGGCCGGCCGTCGACCTGGTCACGGTTGCGCAGGCGTACGGGCGAGGAGTCGCGCGGGAGACGCGACAGGGCACGGACGGCCTCTGCCTGCTCGGCCGAGCCCGGCTCCGCGGTGCGGATCTCCTCCTTGAGGGCGGCCCGGCGCTCGGCGTACCTCTCCACGATCTCGCGGCGCTTGGCCTCGGCCGCGATCTTCGACTTCTTGGCCATCAGACCTTCTCCCCTCGGGCGCGCATCTCGGCGACGACGGCGTCGATGCCGCGTACGTCGATCTGCTTGATCGCGTTGGTGCTGAGCCGCAGGGTGACCTTCCGGCCCAGGCTCGGGACGTAGTAGGTCTTCTTCTGCAGGTTCACCTCCCACCGTCGCCGGGTCGCCTTCTTGGACCAGGGGCGGTTGTTGCCGTAGCCGGGACGGGCCCCGGTGACCTGACACGTGCGTGACATGGCAGCCTTTCGTCTTATTGAGAATCATTCCCAGTATGGCACACGACGCCCCAGCCACTGAACACGGGATCCATACCGATACCGACTAACATGGCGCTCATGGCACCAACCCAGCAGGTCAAGCGGCGCGCAACCAACCAGGGCGCCGCGGTGAAGGAGGCTCTCGCCGCCGAGGACACCTTCCGCAGCGCCCAGGACGTCTACGCCACGCTGCGAGCCAACGGCGAGAAGATCGGCCTCTCCACGGTCTACCGCCACCTGCAGATCTTCGTCGACGACGGCCTCGCCGACGTGATCCACAAGCCCGACGGTGAGTCCACCTACCGGCTGTGCGGCGACGCCTCCACGACCCATCACCACCACCTGGTGTGCCGCAGCTGCGGCAAGGCCGTGGAGATCGAAGGACCGGCCGTGGAGACCTGGGCCGACAAGGTGGCGGCGCAGAACGGCTTCACCGACGTCAACCACACCGTGGAGATCTTCGGCCTCTGCGCCGCCTGCGCCGCCTGAGTCACCTGATCAGGTGCGGCTGCGCACCGCGCCGATCGCAGCGTCGACCACGAGGAACCCGATGAGGGTCACCCCGAGCATCGGTACGAACCAGCCGACCACCGCGGCGATCGTGACGACAGCCACCATGGCCGGCCAGGGCAGACGCCGCCAGGCACCGCGTGGCGCGGGTCTGCCGAGCCTCAGGGCGCTGGCACCGCGGGGGCGCCGCAGCCACCACATCCGGTAGCCGAGCAGCGTCGCCGCGATCAGCCCGAGCGCGAGCGCCGCCAGCGCCAGCTGGTTGAGCACACCGAACAGGATGCCCATGTGCGCGCCGATGACCCAGTCGGTCAGCTTGGCCATGAGCGGCCAGTCGGTGAAGTCGACCCGGTCCAGCTGCTCGCCGGTCGCCGGATCCACGCTGATCGCGTCGTAGCGGGTGGGCCAGTCGCGCTTGTTCTCGGCCGCCGTCCAGGCGCTGCCCGGATCGGCCGGAGGCACCAGGTAGAGCGGATCGCCCAGACCGGCGTCCCGCGCGGTGTCGAGTACGCCGTCGATGCCGGCACCCTCGGAGAAGACCGCGTCCGGATCCCCCGTGGCGGCGACGGACGAGCCGTGGTGAGCGCGCTCGGCGGCCGCGCCGCCGTGCAGCGACGTGGCCGGCGTCGGCTCGGTCCACGACAGCGCGGTACGCACCTCGCCGATGTTGGCGCCGGCGAAGCGTGACCAGGTCAGCCCGGAGACCGACAGTGCCAGCACGCCCAGCAGGAGCCACACCCCGATGACGGCGTGCCACGACATCGCCCGGGAACGTCCGGTGGTCTCGGGGTCGGGCAGCACCAGCCGCCGGACCCGCCGGTCACGACGCCATCGGCCGAGCCAGAGCATCAGTCCGCCGAGCGCCACCACCCACAGCCAGCTGGCCGCGAGCTCGCTGTAGTGGCGGCCGAAGGCACCCAGGTGGAGGTTGCGGTGCAGCTCGTCGAGCCAGGCCCGGAAGCCCAGCCACTGCCCGTAGCTGCGTACCTGGCCCTGAACCTGGCCGGAGTAGGGGTTCACGAACACGGACATGTCGTAGTCGGCGGGGACGGTCTCGTCGGTGAAGACCACCCGGGTGCTGCGGTCGGCCGCGTCGGGGACGTCGACCCGGGTCACGGCGCCGTCGGGGTGGGTGGCCCGGGCGGCGGCGACCTGCTCGGCGAGCGGGACCGCCTCGCCGGCCGGGGTGGCATGCGTCAGCTCGTGGTAGGCGATCTGCTCGACCTGCGGAGCGATCGTGTAGAGCAGCCCGGTCACCGAGGCGACCAGGATGAACGGGGCGACCAGCACCCCGGCGTAGAAGTGCAGCCGTAGCACGAGCGGGCGGATCACCGGCCACCAGCCGGGCCGATGGCCCGGCTGGGTGGGCTCCGACGAGGTGGGCTCCGGCGCGCCGCGCTGATCGGCCGGCGGTGCGGGCTGGGACTGGACGGGAACGGTCATTCGAGGTGTCTCTTCTCGCAGATTTCGGGGTACGCAAGGCAGCCACCGGGTCTCACCCGGTGGTGCTCGCAGAGGGATCTCAGAGGCCGGCCGGCCTCGGCGGTCCCCTTCGCGGAGAGACATCGGCCCACAGCACCGGTCGCGGGACGAACCGGCCGGTCTCGGCGAGCAGGCGGCCGGCGACCACGACCCGGGGCACCGGCAGGCTGCGTACGACCACGGCGAGGGCACGGCGGTGCAGCACCCAGGCGACCACGGAGAGCACCGCGGCGCAGGTGTGGGCCAGGAGCATCGAGCCGCCCTCCGCGCCGAGCGGGGTGCCGAGGGCGTGCTGGTGCCCGGCGCCCGGGGCCGCCGAGAACGCCGCGAACACCTCGTGGAGCCCGAGCTGGGACAGGCCCGCCACGACCGCGCCGCCGAGGAGTCCGACCCGGCGCTGCAGCACCACGACGCCGGTGCCGAAGACGGCGAGCGCCGCGGCGGCCAGCCAGCCGGCGCCCGGCATCGCGCCACCGGCGGCCAGGTGAGCCAGCGTCGCGCCGGTGGTGATCTCGAGCGTGGCGAGCAGCGAGAGCCACACGCTTCCGCGTGTCGGCCTCACCACTCGCAGCTCCACCCGCAGCACCGTTTCCCGAGAAGGGGCTCTCCAGAAGGGGCTCTCAGAGCCCGTTGATCACTTCGCCTGCTGAACAGGGGTGTGGTTGCGGGCCAGGAGCCAGATCATGGTGCCGTAGCAGGCGATCCGCAGCGCCCAGCCGAGGCCGGTGCGGAGGATGCCGAGCGCGAGGATCGCCCAGTCCCGGTCGATCGCACCGCTCCAGGCCAGGAACCAGATCGGGCCCTGGATGGCCACGCCGATCGCACCGGGAGCCAGGAAGAGCCAGGTCAGTCGGGTGCAGAGCTTCACGATCTGCTTGTCCTGGTGCCATTCGAGCGGGTCGCCGCTGGCGACACCGATGAAGAAGCCGAAGATCGGCCAGCCGATCAGGCAGAGGCCACCGACGACGACGGTGTAGCCGAGGCTGATCAGGATGCCGGGTAGGAAGTAGGCGAGCGCCTGCTCCTCGGCCGATCCGCCCATCGACTGGGCGAGGCGGACCACGGCGAAGCCGATCAGGATGCCGAAGATGGCGTTGCCGACGTACTGCAGGCTGGAGCGCTGCACGAGCCGCGCGGCCAGGAAGATCGCCGCGGTCGCCGCCGAGGCGATCAGCGCGACCTTGAGGTCCTTGACCACCAGCCAGGCGATGGTGAAGACCAGCCCGGGCACGCCGGCCTCGAGCATCCCGCGCACACCGCCGAGCCCGGCGGACATCTGGCGGCGTACGACCGCCTCGACGGTGTCGACCGTCGGATGGTTGTGGTCGTGGTGCTCGCCGGCCTGACCGTCGCCGGCAGGGGTCTCAGAGGTGGGACTCACGTGTGGTTGGCTCATTCGTTGGGGTCCGGAATCAGCTCGTAGCGGGGATTGAACATGATGCGCTGGCCGTCGGTGCGGCCGATGCGGCCCTGCACCTGCAGCGACCTGCCTGGGTTGATGCCGGCGATGCGCCTGCGACCCAGCCAGATGAGCGTCAGCGTGCCGGAGCCGTCGAACAGCTCGGCCTCCAGCGCCGGGACGCCTCCGCGAGGTCGCAGCGTGATCGTACGCAGAGTCCCACGCAGACGCACCGTCTCACGGTCGGGCGCGTCGGCGATCGAGGCGACATCCTTGGCGACGTACGCCGCTCGGATCTCGCTCGCGTCGATCGAAGCCGTGTTGGCCCACTCGCTGAGCTTCGCGCGCAGGCGACCCTTGGACACTACGGGCTCAATTCTCGACACGGCGCGCGTTGGGCGGCAGCTTGACCTCGAGCGCCTCGCCCTTCGGCTTCGCCTCGGCACCGCGGCGCACGACGACGTGCTCGAGGAGCCGCTCCCACTCCTTGCCGGCGGTCGGCTCCATCGCCGGGCGGCCGAGCATGGTGGCGCGGAGCATCCAGCGCGGACCGTTGACGCCGATGATGCGGGTCTGCTGGACGGCCGGCTGGCCGTCGGGCAGCTTGACCTTCATCTGGGTGATCAGCTCGGTGCCCCACGGACCCTGCAGGTCGGCGGTCGCGCCGCCACGCTGCTGGACGTCCTCGCGCAGCATCGGCAGCGACTCGGTCCACAGGTCGCCGTCGCGGGGCGCGGCGAAGGCGCGCAGCTCCATGGCACCGTCGTCCGCGGTCAGCATCACGGCCGCGATCTGGCCGGACTTGTCGTCCACCTGGAGGCGCAGCTCCTTGCCCGGAGCCGGGGCGAGCATCATCGAGCCGAGGTCCACCCAGTCGTCGGTGATCAGCCCCTCGGGGGCCGAGTCGATGTCGAACGGGCCGATCTCGGGAGCGGCCGGCGCCGGCCGCTCGTCGGCCATGGGCCGCTCGCCGACCGATGCAGACGGCTCTCCCCGGTGGGAGGGCGTGGACTTGCGACGGAACTTCACGACCATCTGCTTTCAGGTTGGGGTGGATCTCGGAGGAGACTTATCTAACACTGATCGCTCAGCGGCTGGAGAAGCCCCCTGTAGAACCGTATCCCCCATCCCCACGGACGGAGTCGGGCAACTCGGAGACCTCGACAAAACGAGCCTGCTCGACACGCTGGATCACCAGCTGGGCGACACGGTCGCCCCGGCGCAGCTCGATGGGCTCGACGGGGTCGAGGTTGACCAACGCCACCTTCACCTCGCCGCGATAGCCGGCATCGACGGTGCCGGGGGCATTGACGATGGAGAGCCCGTGCTTGGCGGCCAGGCCGGATCGGGGGTGCACCAGGCCGACGTAGCCCGCGGGCAGCGCCATCGCGATCCCGGTCGGCACCAGGGCGCGCTCCCCCGGTTTGAGGCTCACGTCCACCGTCGTGCGGAGGTCGGCTCCGGCATCTCCCGGATGGGCGTAGGCAGGTGGAGGCAGCTCCGGGTCGAGACGCATCAGGGCCACTTCGAGATCAGACACAACCCGCACCTTAGATGCTTTACGGCTCACCCGATTCGTGACTGGCTTGACCGGCGTGAAAAACTCACGATTCGTGAGCACCCCGGCGTACGACGAGCGACTGACCGTGCCGCTGAGGTGGTGGGTCCAGGGCGTCATGTTCTTGGCAACCCTGTGGATCGCGGTCATCCTGTGGGTTCCGGCCGCCCTCGCCTGGGGCATCACGGCCGCGATCGTCGGTCTGTTCGCGCTGGCGATGATCGTCTACGGCAACGCCAAGATCACGATCGCCGACGGCGTCCTGCGCGCCGGACCGGCGCGCATCGAGGCACGCTTCCTCGGCGAGGCGGTCGCGCTCGACGAGCTCGACTCCCACCACCTCGCGGGCCGCGACGCCGACGCGAGAGCCTACCTGCTCCTGCGCCCCTACCTCAAGCGCGCCGTGCGGGTCACGATCGAGGACCCGGCCGACCCGACGCCCTACTGGCTGCTCTTCACCCGACACCCGGTGGCGCTCGCCAAGACGGTCAACGCGCTCCGAGCGAGTCTCTGAGACCCATCCTCGTGGGCATGGCCTAGGCTCGAGACATGTCCAAGTCCAACAAGGCTGGGTCTGATTCTGGAGCGAAGGGCGACAAGGTCTGGGCGATCATGGCCCTCGTCAGCGGAATCGGGGCCGCCAAGGTCACCAACAAGGTCCTCTCATCCGGCTGGAAGGCGTCCACCGGACGCCAGCCACCGGCCAACCCCGCCGACCCCGACGTACGCCTCGTGGAGGCCGTGCTCTGGTCGGCCGCCACCGGTGCCACCGTTGCGCTCGCGCGGATGTTCGCCCAGCGGCGCGCAGCCAACTACTACGTGAAGTCGGTCGGTCGATTGCCGAAGCAGCTGGAGAAGGACCCATCCTGAGATAGCAGAAGGCCGCACGGATTCCGTGCGGCCTTCTGCTTGTCAGCCCGGCTTACGTCGGGCTTTCCGCCGAGTCGGCGACTTTCGACTGCACATCACGCACAGTCAAAACAGATCATTCTCTTCTCGTCAGCCAGCTGGCTGCGGTGATGGACCAGGAAGCAGCTCATACAGGTGAACTCGTCCTCCTGCTTCGGCTTCACCTCGACCGCGAGCTCCTCGTGGCTGAGGTCGGCTCCCGGGAGCTCGAACGACTCGGCCGCCTCGGCCTCGTCCTCGTCAACCTTGCCCGAGTTCTTGTCATGACGACGAGCCTTGAGCTCTTCGATGCTCTCCTCGGACTGGTCCTCTTCATTTTTACGCGGTGCGTCGTAGTCCGTCGCCATCTGCGCCACTCCCCTTCTCACTCATCTTCAGTCCCCCCGCGCGCCCCCGAGGGCAGCGGCACGGCCCGTGATTGTGCACTATTCACGTGCATTTCGCACACTCAATCGGAACCGCGTCGCCGAAACGTTCTGTCATCTGGCGGTATTCCCTATCACGGGTATGGATGAGCAGCGAGTTTCGGGTGGGTGAACGCGGCTGTGCCGACGGGGCTCCGGGGCCTTCCCGGCCGCCGGCCGGTCATAGATCTACATCAACCAGCGGCTTTCAGTCGGGTACGACACCCGGGAGCGAGTCAACTGGCAGAAAACCGGCCTGAACAGCCGCTTTCCGCAATTCATCGTAGCCGTGCGCCGGTGCGACCACGACGAATCGACGACCGCCGACACCGGTCGTCGCCTCCCATCGCGCTCCCGCCGCCTCGGCGACCAGACAGGCCGCGGCGTGGTCCCACAGGTGCAGGCCCTCCTCGAGGTAGCCGTCCAGGGTCCCCTCGGCCACTCCGCAGATGTCCAGGGCCGCCGAGCCGATGCGACGAACGTCACGCACGGCCGGCAGGAAGCGCACCAGCGCCTCGGCCTGGATCCGCCGAAGAGCGGCGTCGTAGGAGAAGCCGGTGGCGATCAGACGCTGCCCGAGCTCGGCCGGCGGGCGCACCGTGACCGGCTCGCCGTCCTTGACCGCGGCCGCCGATCCGTCGGGCTGCCGGAAGGCGGCGTAGAGGGTTCCGGCGGACACGTCGACGACGGCTCCGGCGACGACCTCGCCCGCGTACTCGGCGGCGATCGAGACGGCGTAGCGGGGCAGGCCGTAGAGGAAGTTGACCGTGCCGTCGATCGGGTCGACGATCCAACGCACGCCGCTGGTGCCGGCCGTCTCCTCCCCCTCCTCACCGAAGAAGGCGTCCTGGGGACGATCTTGGGATATCAGCCGCCGGATCAGCGCCTCGGTGTCCCGGTCGGCCTCGGTGACGACATCGGTCGCGGTGGACTTGGTGGCCGCCACCTCGACCACGCCGGCAGCCCGCTCGCGGACCAGGTCGGCGGCCGCACGGGCGGTCGCCACCGCGAGCGCGAGCAGGTCTCCGGGCTTCGGGGCGGAATGATCTGTCATGGGGCCGACCCTATGCCGCGCGCGATCACTCGGAGTACTGGGGCGAGTCCTCACCGGACAGGGTCTGCAGCTGCGACCGCTGGTTGAAGCAGCAGCCCACCGGACAACGGTCGGGGCCGGGGCCCAGGTCGCCGACGGTGAGCCGCTCAGGGGCCTCTCCACGCTCCGCAGCGGCGCGCTCGAGGAGCAGGTCGCGTACGGCGGCCACGAAGCGCGGGTCCTCCCCCGCCGTCGGGCTGCGACGCGCGTGGATCCCGAGCTTCTCCGCAGTGGCCAAGGCCTCGGTGTCGAGGTCGTAGACGACCTCCATATGGTCGGAGACGAAGCCGACCGGGCACATCACCACAGCGCTGCTCCCCCCATCTTCGGGGGCCTTGCCCGCGAGCTCCTCGAGGTGGTCGTTCACGTCCGGCTCGAGCCACGGGATGTGCGGGGCGCCGGAGCGGCTGCAGTAGACGAGGTCCCACTCGTGCGTGACCCCACGCCGCTCGGCCACCTGGTCGGCGATCACGCCGGCGACGTCGAGGTGCTGGGCGACGTACGCGTTGCCGTCGGGGCCGGCGTTGTCGTTCATCGAGGTCGGGATCGAGTGGGTCACGAACAGGATCCGGGCGCTGTCGCGCTCGCCCTCGGGGAGGTCCTCGATCGAGGCGACCACGCCGTCCACGACCGGCGCCACGAAGCCCGGGTGGTTGTAGTAGCGCCGCAGCTTGTCCAGCACCGGCGCGCTCTCCACGCCACCGGTCGTGTCGCACGCCTCGAAGAGGTTCTCGCGGTACTGCCGGCACGAGGAGTAGGAGGAGTAGGCGCTGGTCGCGAAGACCGCTGCCCGCTTGATCCCGTCGGCCCGCATCTGGGCGACCGTGTCGCTCAGGTAGGGGTCCCAGTTGCGGTTGCCCCAGTAGACCGGCAGATCGATCCCGTGCTCGGCCAGGTCGCTGCGCAGCGCCGCCAGGAAGGCCCGGTTCTGGTCGTTGATCGGCGACTTCCCGCCGCGGTCGAAGTAGTGTTGCCCGACCTCGACCAGACGCTCCCGCGGGATCCCCCGCCCCCGGGTCACGTTCTCCAGGAAGGGCACCACGTCCTCGGTCTTCTCCGGCCCCCCGAAAGAGACGAACAGCAGGGCATCGTAAGGAGAGACATCCACCCGCCCATCATATTCATCCCTCCCGCTGGTCGAGCCGCTAGGCCGCCTGCGGCCGAGCGTGTCGACCAGCGGGGCTACTCCACCACCGAGGAGTACGCCACGACACCCCGCTTGAGCAGATCCATCGTCTGCCGGGCCGTACGCCGCAGCGGCGCGTCGCCGGCGGCGTCGGCGACCTGGCCGCAGAGGTCGATGAGCTGTTTGACCCAGCGGACGAAGTCACCTGCGGCGAGCTCGACCTCGCTGAGGACGTCGTCGAGCTCGTCGCCCTCGGCCCAGCGGTAGGCGGCCCAGGCGAAGCCGAGGTCGGGCTGGCGGAGGAAGTCGAGCTTGTGGTCGCGCTCGAGGGCATCGAGCTGGCCCCAGAGACGCACGGTCTCGGCGATGACGTCCTTGACCCGGCCGCCGGGGAGGCGGGGCGGGGTGGCGTCGTCGGCGCGCCGGGCCTCGTAGACCAGCACCGAGAGGGCGGCCGCGAGCTCGGCGGGGGTCAGGTCGTCCCACAGGCCCTCGCGGAGCGCCTCGGCGGCGACCAGATCCATCTCGGAGTAGAGCCGCATCAGGTGGGTGCCGCGCTCGGTGACGGTCTCGCCCTCGAGGTAGTCGAGCGCGACCAGCACGTCGCAGACCCGGTCGAAGGTGCGCGCGACCGTGTTGGTGCGCGCCTCCACCCGGCGCCGCAGCGTGTCGGTGTCGCGCGAGAGCTTCAACCAGCGCTCGGCCCAGCGGGCATGGTCCTCGCGGTCGGGGCAGTCGTGGCACGGGTGCATCTTCAGCTCGCGCCGCAGCTCGGAGATCTGGGTCTCCACCGAGCTCTTGCGCTCCTTGCGGGCGGTCGGCGAGGCCTCGTAGGGCACCGGACGCAGGTCGCGGGTCTTCTCCCGCAGCCGGGAGGCCATGTCGCGGCGCATCTGCGGGTTGCGGCCGTTGAACGACTTCGGCACCCGCAGCCGGGTCTGGGCGGCGATCGGGACGTTGAAGTCCATCATCGCCAGCCGCCGGGCCTGCCGGTCCTGGGTGACGACGTAAGGGCGCGGGCCGTCGGGGTCGAAGCCCGGGTCGACGATCACGGCATAGCCGGCGAACTTGCCCGTCGGCACGTCGATGACGTCACCGATCTTCAGCTTGGAGAGCGACTCGATGATCTCCTCGCGACGGTCGGCGCGCCGCTCACGGGAGGAGGACTTCTCGATGTCGGAGATCTTGCGGCGGATCGCGGCGTACTCCATGAAGTCACCGCGGTCGCAGGTCGCGGCCTCCTGGTAGCCGTCGAGGGCGTCCTCCGCCTTGCGCACCTGGCGGGCCAGCCCGACGACCGCCTTGTCGGCCTGGAACTGCGCGAACGACTGCTCCAGCAGCTCGCGCGAGCGCGCCCGGCCGAACTGGTGCACCAGGTTGACCGCCATGTTGTAGGACGGCCGGAAGCTGGACCGCAGCGGATACGTACGCGTCGAGGCGAGGCCGGCGAGCTCGCGCGGGTTGAGCCCCTGCTGCCAGAGCACGACGCCGTGGCCCTCGACGTCCAGGCCCCGTCGCCCCGCGCGGCCGACGAGCTGGGTGTATTCACCCGGCGAGAGGTTGACGTGGGCCTCGCCGTTCCACTTCGACAGCTTCTCGATGACCACCGTGCGAGCCGGCATGTTGATGCCGAGCGCGAGCGTCTCGGTGGCGAAGACGGCCTTCACCAGACCACGGAGGAACAGCTCCTCGACGACCTGCTTGAAGGCCGGCAGCAGCCCGGCGTGGTGAGCCGCGACACCACGGGTGAGCCCGTCCACCCAGTCGTGGTAGCCGAGCACGTGCCGGTCCTCGTCGGGCAGATCCGCGCAGGCCTCCTCGACGTAGGCGAAGATCTCGTCGCGCTCGTCGGGCGTGGTCAGCCGCAGGTTGGCCTGGATGCACTGCTGGACCGCCGCGTCGCAGCCGACCCGGGAGAAGACGAAGTTGATCGCCGGCAGCAAGTTGTCGCGCTGCAGGGCGTTGATCACCTCGACCCGCGAAGGGATCCAGACGCGCCGGCCGTTGCCGACTCGACGGTTGCCGTTGCCCTTGCGCCTGTCCTTGGGCGTACGCCGGTCCGTCATCCGTCCGGCCGCCCAGTCGTCGCGCGCCAGCTTCATCAGCTCGCCGTTGACCGGGGCGCCCTCCTTGACGAACCCGGCCGCCGCGTCGACGTCGGAGGAGGCGAAGAGGTCCATGATCCGGCGACCGGCCATCACGTGCTGGTAGAGCGGCACCGGCCGCTTCTCCTCGATGATCGTGGTGGTCTCGCCACGCACCGTGGTGAGCCACTCGCCGAACTCCTCGGCGTTGGAGACGGTGGCGCTCAGGGAGACGACCGAGACCGACTCGGGCAGGTGGATGATGACCTCCTCCCAGACAGCGCCGCGGGAGCGGTCGGCGAGGTAGTGGACCTCGTCCATGACCACGAAGCCGAGCCCCATCAGGGTGTGCGACCCCGCGTAGAGCATGTTGCGCAGCACCTCGGTGGTCATCACCACCACCGGCGCCTCGCCGTTGACCACGTTGTCGCCGGTCAGCAGGCCGACCTGGTCGGGACCGTAGCGCTTGACCAGGTCGTTGTACTTCTGGTTGGAGAGCGCCTTGATCGGCGTGGTGTAGAACGCCTTGCGGCCCGTGGCGAGCGCGAGGTGGATGGCGAACTCGCCGACGATCGTCTTGCCCGAACCGGTCGGTGCGGCGACCAGGACGCCCTTGCCGTCCTCGATCTCCTTGCACGCCTGGATCTGGAATTCGTCGAGCCCGAAATCGTAGAGCGCGGCAAAGTCCCGGAAGACGGGGTAGTCCTTGTCACGCTTGTAAGCGGCGTACTTCTCCGCTGGCGAGGCGTCCATGGTGCCGAGCCTATCGATCGACACCGACAGCGAGACGCTGGGCTCAGTCGCGCGGCGGCACCAGTACGCCGAGAGCGGACGGGACGCACTCGACCTCGAGCGGCAGCGGCCCGAGCCGCTCGCCGTCGCTGTAGGCGATCACGCCCGGCGCGGAGGCCGTGATTCGGCGGGCCCGGATGCGCTCGAAGGCCGGATGGGTGAGGTGCTTGGCCTGGCGTACGCCCGGGAAGACTCGCAGGAACTCCAGCCGCGAGACCGGCTTGATGAGGATCGCGTCCAGCAAACCGTCGGCGGGATCGCACTCCGCTGCGATCCGGAGGCCACCGCCGTAGGACTCGGTGTTGGCGATCGCCAGCAGCATCGCCTCCTGCTCTCGCACCACACCATCGATCTCGAGCCGGTAGGGCACCGGCGTCCAGCTGCGGATCACCGAGAGGGCGGCGAGGGTGTAGCGGAGGTCGCCGTGGGGCCAGCGCATCGCGTTGGCCCGCTCGTTGACCGCCGCGTCGAAGCCTGCGGCCAGGACCGTGGCGAACCAGGTCTGCGCCGAAGCGGAGCTCGAGGCATCGTGCACCGTGCGACCGAGGTCGATGCGGCGGAGGTTGTCACGCGCGACCACCTCGGCCGCGGCCAGCGGATCACCTGTGGGGATACCGAGCGCCCGGGCGAAGTCGTTGCCGGTGCCGAGCGGGACGACGCCGAGGCTGACCTCGGTGCCGGCCAGCGCCTGGACCGCGACGTGGACCATGCCGTCACCGCCGAGGGTCACCACCGTGTCGACCCCGTCGGCAACCGCCTTGCGTGCCAGCTCGAGCGCGTGGTCGGCGTCGTCGCCGATGAGGTGCTCGACCTCGGCTCCCGAAGCCGCGAGGCGGGCGGTCACCGCGTCGAGGATCTGGTCGGCGTTGCCGCGACCGGCGGTGGGGTTGGCGAGCAGAGCGATCTGGCGCGTCACGGGTGAAGACTAATGGTCAGATCACCGAAGGTACGTCGGGATCCCCGATCAGGTCCTTGCGCTTGCCGGCCTTCCGTTTGTCGTGGGCCCTGGCGATGACCTCGGAGATGCCGAACAGGACAACCATCGGGCCGGCCATGATCGTCATCGTGAACGGGTCACCCGACGGGGTCGCGACCGCGGCGAAGACGAAGGAGCCGACGATGATCCAGGCACGGTACTTGCCCAGCGCGGCGCCGGGCAGGACCCCGATCCGGTTGAGCAGGATCACGAAGACAGGGATCTCGAAGGCGATGCCGAAGACCAGGAGCGTGCGGCTCAGGAAGCTGAGGTATTCACTGAACTCGACGATGTTCGTCAGACCGTCGGGGACGAAGGCGAACAGGATCTCCAGGCCCTTGGGGAGAGTGACGTAGCCCAGCAGGACGCCGACGAGGAAGAGCGGGCCGGCGACGGCCACGAAGATCCGCGACATCTTCTTCTCGTGGGCATGCAGGCCCGGCATCAGGAACGCCCAGATCTGGTAGAGCCAGATCGGCGCGGTGCCGATCAGTGCGGCCAAACCGCACAGCTTCAGGTAGAGCATGAAGCCGCCCGCGGCGCCGTTGACGGAGCTCAGGGAGGCGGCACCGCCCTCCTGGTCCATCATCTTGACGGCCTTGAGGTAGGGGTCCATGACCAGGTCGAAGAGCTGCTCGAAGAAGAACAGCGAGACGATGAAACCGACGACCAGGGCCAGCGATGCCTTGATCACCCGCGCACGGAGCTCGCGCAGGTGGTCGGAGAGCGCCATCCGGCCGTCGTCGCCGATGGCGTGCTTGGGGGTGCCGCGAAGAATCGCGACAACACCGGCGATGGACAATGTCGGCCTCAGTTGCCGGAGAGGCGCTCGCGCTCGGCCTTGATCTCGGCCTCACGACGCTCGAGCTCGGCGATGCGCTCCTTCTCGGAGGCGGTGAGCTCGGCCGGCTTCTCGACCTTCTCGCCCTTCTCCTTCTCGTCCTCGTCGCGAAGACCCTTGGTCTCGGTCTTGAAGATGCGCAGCGCCTGACCGGTGCCGCGGGCGAGCTCGGGAAGCTTTGCGGCGCCGAAGACGAGGATCACGATCGCCAAGATGATGAGCCACTCGGCTCCCTGCGGCATACCGATCAATGGAGTGAACATGAAATACCTCATCTACGTCATAGGGGGAACGCTTGAAGTCTACGCGTTCGAACGGTACAGGCCGAGGGCCTGACGTGCAGTCGCGGCAAACGATTCAGTGAACTCTGTGCGTGTCTGTGTCTGCCGACTGTCCTCGGTCTCGACGATTTCAGCATAGGGAGCCAGTCGAAGCAGCAGCCGGGTGAGCCAGCGCTGGTCGTAGACGCGCAGTCCCACCTCGAGCCCGCCGCCCGGCAGCTCCACGGGGTCGATCACCGCGTAGTATTCGCCGACCCAGCGCGCCTCGGGCGCCAGCCGCACCCGGACGACGGTGCCGGAGTCCGTACGCAGCAGCACCCCGCTTTCGCGGTCGAGACGCTGTCCCGAGCCTGTCGCAGGGTCCGCACCTTCCTCGGTCTCCGGAGCCACCGCGATCGGCGTGTCGAGCACCTCGGCGCCCCGGATCCGGTCGAGCCGGAAGCTGCGCGGCGCCTCGGCCCGGTGGCACCAGGCGTCGAGATACTCGATGTCGCGGATCGAGACGAGCGCACGCGGATCGACGACCCGGGACGACTCCTCGTCACGCGCCGGGACCCAGTAGTCGATCCGGATCTGGCGGCCCTGGTCGATCGCGGTCGCGATCGCGGCGTGGATCTGGACGAGCGAGGTGTCGATCGACTCCTCGCCGGGATCCACGCTCCCCGCGGCGCCCTCGGCGGCCGCCTGCTCGAGCTTGGCCAGCGTGCGGTCGACGACCTCCTTGGTCTCGGCACTCACCGCTCCACCCCGAAGGGCACGCAGCGCGACGATCACGGCGGTCGCCTCGATCGGGGTGAGCCGCAGCTGGCGGTCGAGGTAGTCGGCGTTGGAGATCCGGATGACCCGGTCGCCGTCGGGCTCGGTCAGCGCGTCGATGTCGACGTCGATCAGGTCGTCGGGGTAGCCGCCGGGCAGCCCGCACATGAAGAGCACCTGCAGGTCTTTGACCAGCTGTTTCTCCTCGACACCGAGGTCGGCGGCAGCCTTGTCGAGGCGTACGTCGTCGGCTTGGGAGTAGAGGTAGGGCACCAGCGTCAGCAACCGCCCGACCTGGCCCTTGGCGCCGGTGTTGCCGCTCATCGCGAGACTCCGTCCAGGCGCGCGACCAGACGCTCGAGCCGGGCCGCGACCTCGCGACGCAGGTCCTCGGGCTCCTCGACGTAGGCGTCGGGGCCGTGGCCCAGCACCGCTCCGACCAGGTCGGCGGGCACGCGGGTCAGCACCACCCGGTCCCAGACGTCGCTGCCGTCGGGACCGGTCACACCGGACTCGATGGAGTCGGCCGCCCGACGCAGGGTGTAGCCGCTCCCCTGCCGCAGCAGCAGGACGGCCTTCCCCGTGGGCGGGGCCGGCGCCAGGTCTCGTGCGATATCGCGTACGTCCACCTCGGCCGGGACCTCGAAGGCATCGAACTCGCCGACCGCCCGAGCCTCCCCCAGGACGCGGGAGAGGCGGAAGATGCGGGTGTCGTCGCGGTCGACGTCGTGGCCCACTGCGTACCAACGGCCCGAGTAGCGCACCACACCCCACGGCTGCAGCCGCCGGTGAGAGGGCTCCGCCGCTCGCGAGCCCCGGTAGTCGAACTCGACGATCTGCCGGTCCTGGGTCGCGGCCACGAAGACGTCGAAGGAGCCTTCCTCCGCGGTCAGCCGCGGCTGCACGATCTCCAGCGCCGAGACGTCGGTCTCGAGCCCGGCGGCGTTGAGCTTGCGTACGGCCTCCGTGGTCGCCTCCGCCATCGAGGCGTTCTCCCAGACCCTGGTGGCCAGGGCCACCACGGCGAGCTCGTCGGCCTCGAGGGTGATCGGCGGCAGCGCGAACTGCTCGGGGCTGATCCGGTAGCCGATCTCGTCCTCGAAGAAGGTGTCGATCACCCCGGTCTCGATGGGCACACCGAGGCTGCGCAGCTCCTCCTTGTCGCGCTCGAACATCTTCTCGAACGCCTCACCGTGCGACGACGGGTAGAGGACCTCGCGGATCCGCTCCTTCGACACGTTGTCACGCTGCACGAGCAGCATGATGAGCAGGTTCATCAACCGCTCGGTCTTACCCGCCGCCACGGTGTGTTTCTCCCCCTAGAGACTCTGCTACGGCGTCGCCGGGGTGGACTCGGCCTTGACGACGTCGATGACGAAGTAGAGCGTGCTGTTGGCCGGGATCCCCGGCGTGCCGCCCTGGCCCGGCTTCTCCTCTGCACCGTAGCCCAGCTCCGGCGGGATCTGCAGCAGAACGCGGCTGCCGACCTTGACGCCCTCCAGGCCGTTGGTCCAGCCCGCGACCACCTGGTTGAGGGCGAACGGCACGGCCTCCTTGCTGAAGCTCTCGTCGAAGGGCTTCTTGGCGCCGTAGGTCATACCGAGGTAGTTGGCCGTGACCGTCTGGTCGGTGGTGATCTCCTCGCCGTCGCCCTCGGTGACGATGACCCGCTTGAGCACGTCGTCAGCCTTCGGCTTGGCGATGCCGGTGAAGTCGAACCCGGTCGGCTTGCCGTTCTTCTCGACGACCTTCGGGAGCTCGGTGGCGTCGACGTCGTGCGGCGTCTTGTCGGCCGCGGCCTTGACCACGTCGACGACGACCAGCAGCGTGTCGTGGTTGCCGATGCCCATCTGCGGGTTGCCGCCCTCGCCGAGCAGATCGGCCGAGCCGACGATCGCCTCGATCCGGTCGCCGACCTTGGCGCCCTTCAGGATCGTGCTCCACGGCTTGTCAGCGGGCAGCTCCTCACCCTCGGCGGCCTGGCTCTCGTAGGCCCACTCCTTGTCCAGGGTGGTGGCGTTGCCGATGTAGATCTTCGCGAACACGCCCCGGTCCTTCGGGATCTCCTCGCCGTCGCCCTCGGTCAGCGTCTTGACCTTGGGGTCCTTCGGGTAGGAGATCGCCGACTTCCACTTCAGCGTCGGAGCCTTCTCGACATCGGCCGAGACCGTGACCCCGTCGAAGCCGGACACGGTCTCGTCGCCGTAGCCCGTCTCCTTCTCGCCACAGGCGACCAGAGCCGGAAGAAGCAGGAACACAGTCAGCGCGCTCAGCGCATGGCGCAGGCGAGGCCGAGGAGCAGTGGGCACAGTGCAAACCTTCATGACGGGTAAGGGACAGACGACAGCGGAGCACACCATATCCGTACGGTGGTTGCCCCGTGGCGAAGCCACCCCGGCCAACCCTTGGACATCACGACACGCCCGTCGCTTCCGGGTCGCTCCGCTCCCTCGAAGCGGGGCTGCTGCTCGATCTGAACCGCCAACGCTCCGCTCGCCGTCGACTGACGATTCACATGCCGTCGATGAGCCGCTGCACGCGTTCGTCGTAGGCGCGCAGCGGGTCCTTGCACAGGACGGTGCGCTGGGCCTGGTCGTTGAGCTTGAGGTGGACCCAGTCGACGGTGAAGTCGCGGCGGCGCTCCTGGGCCTTCTTGATGAACTCGCCACGCAGCCGGGCGCGGGTGGTCTGCGGGGGCACCGACTTGGCCTCGAAGATCTTCAGGTCGGTGGTGGCCCGCTTGACCGCGCCCTTCTTCTCCAGCAGGTAGTAGAGCCCGCGGTTGCGGTGGATGTCGTGGTAGGCGAGGTCGAGCTGCGCGACCCGCGCGTGGCCCAGCGGGAGGCCGTGCTTGGCGCGATAGCGGTCGATCAGCTTCCACTTGATCACCCAGTCGATCTCGCGGTCGACCAGGGAGAGGTCGTCGGACTCGATCGCCTTCAGGCCGCGCTCCCACAGGTCGAGGGCGGCGATCATGGTCGGGTCGGTGATCTCGCGACGGTCGACGAACTCCCGCGCCTTGCTCAGGTATTCGTTCTGGATGTCCAGGGCGCTGGCCTCACGGCCGTTGGCCAGCCGCACCTTGCGGCGACCGGTGAGGTCGTGGGCGATCTCCCGGATCGCCCGGATCGGGTTCTCCATCGTCATGTCGCGCATGACGACGCCCTCCTCGATCATCCGCAGCACCAGGTGACAGCTCGCGATCTTGAGCATCGTGGTGGTCTCGGACATGTTCGAGTCGCCGACGATCACGTGGAGTCGGCGGTATTTCTCGGCGTCCGCGTGCGGCTCGTCGCGGGTGTTGATGATCGGCCGGGACCTCGTCGTCGCCGACGAGACGCCCTCCCAGATGTGCTCGGCACGCTGGGAGACCGCGAACCCGGCACCCCGCGGGGTGTGGGTGACCTTGCCGGCACCGACGATCAGCTGGCGGGTGACCAGGAACGGGATGAGCACGTCGGCGAGCTTGCTGAACTCGCCGGCGCGGCTGACCATGTAGTTCTCGTGGCAGCCGTAGGAGTTGCCGGCCGAGTCGGTGTTGTTCTTGAACAGGTAGATGTCGCCGGCGATGCCCTCGTCATGCAGCCGCTGCTCGGCGTCGAGGAGCAGCCCCTCCAGGATCCGCTCGCCCGCCTTGTCGTGGGTGACGGTCGAGATCACGTCGTCGCACTCGGGCGTGGCGTACTCGGGGTGGGAGCCGACGTCGAGGTAGAGCCTCGCGCCGTTGCGGAGGAACACGTTCGAGCTGCGGCCCCAGCTCACCACCTTGCGGAAGAGGTAGCGAGCCACCTCGTCCGGGCTCAGCCGCCGCTGGCCGCGGAACGTGCAGGTCACGCCGTACTCGTTCTCGATGCCGAAGATGCGCCTGTCCATACTGAAACCCTAGACGGTCGACGGTCACCGCGGAGGCGTTCGCAGGTACGACACGGTGAGCCGCGCCGCCCACCGGCACGGCGGCCCCCACCGGGCGTCGGACGGGTCGAAACTCACACCGCTCACGAAGCCGGGACCGTGGCCGCACAGCCGTACCATCGTGGCTCGTGCCATCACCCCTGCCCTCGTCCGCCTCGACCAACGACCCGGGCGTCCTCGCCGCACTGCGGTCCCCGCGGCTGCTGCGTACGGAGGTGCTGGCCGGCCTCGTCGTCGCGCTGGCGTTGATCCCCGAGGCGATCTCGTTCTCGATCATCGCCGGGGTCGACCCCCGAGTCGGGCTGTTCGCGTCCTTCACGATGGCGGTGGCCATCTCGTTCCTGGGCGGACGGCCGGCGATGATCTCGGCGGCCACCGGCGCGGTCGCGCTGGTGATCGCGCCGGTGATGCGCGAGCACGGCTACGACTACCTGATCGCGACGGTGCTGCTCGGCGGGCTGATCCAGGTCGGGCTGGCTTTCGCCGGGGTCGCCAGACTGATGCGGTTCCTCCCCCGCTCGGTGATGGTCGGCTTCGTCAACGCGCTCGCGATCCTCGTCCTCGAGGCACAGATCGTCCACATGGTCGACGTGCCCTGGCCGGTCTACCCGATGATCGCGGTCGGCATCGCGGTCATCGTCGGCTTCCCGCGGATCAACAAGGTCGTCCCGGCCCCGCTGGTCGCGATCGTCGCGCTCACCGCGTTCACCGTCATCGGGGCGGTCGACGTCCCGAACGTCGGCGACCAGGGCACGCTGCCCGACAGTCTCCCGACCTGGTTCCTGCCCGACGTACCCCTCACCTTCGACACCCTGCGGATCATCGCCCCCTACGCCCTCGGCATGGCGCTGGTCGGCCTGCTCGAGTCGCTGATGACCGCCAAGCTCGTCGACGACATCACCGACAGCCACTCCGACAAGACCCGTGAGGCGCGCGCTCAGGGCTTGGCGAATCTGATCACCGGTCTGTTCGGTGGCATGGGCGGGTGCGCCGTGGTCGGTCAGACGATGATCAACGTGAAGGTCTCCGGCGCGCGTACACGTCTGTCCACCTTCCTGGCCGGCCTCTTCCTGCTCGTCCTTGTCGTCGGGTTCGGCGACGTCGTGGCCCTGATCCCGATGGCCGCCCTGGTCGCGGTGATGATCATGGTCTCGGTCAGCGCCTTCGACTGGCACTCGGTCCGGCCGGCCACCCTGCGGCGGATGCCACGCTCGGAGACGGCGGTGATGCTCACGACCGTCGTGGTCACGGTCGCGACCCGCAACCTCGCGATCGGTGTCATCGTCGGCGTCCTGGTCGCGATGACCCTCTTCGCGCGCCGCGTCGCCCACCTCACCGACACCCACCGCGAGCTCGTCGAGGGCGCCGACGGGCGCACGACCGCGGTCTACCGGGTCACCGGCGAGCTCTTCTTCGCCTCCAGCAACGACCTCTACACCCAGTTCGAGTACGCCGCCGACCCCGAAGAGATCGTCATCGACCTCTCCGACTCCCACATCTGGGACGCCTCCACGGTCGCGGCGCTGGACGCGATCACCCACAAGTACGCGACCAAGAACAAGTCCGTACGCATCGTCGGTCTCAACCGGTCCAGCGCGGACCGCCACGAGCGGCTGACCGGGCAGCTCACCGGCCACTGACCGAAAACTGCTGCCGACCGTGTAGAGATCGGCATGCCGGCCTCGTTTCCCTGTCGAAGGCACCCGCCAACGACCAGCAGAGTACGAGGATGGCAGTCATGACACACCTGTTGCGGTTCGACCACGTCGGCGTCACCGTCGCCGACATCGAGAAGGCCACGGACTTCTTCGTCGCCCTGGGCCTGGAGGTCGAGGGGCGCGCCTTCGTCGAAGGCGAGTTCATCGACACCGTCTGCGGGATCCCGGGCGCCCGCTGCGAGGTGGTCATGCTGCGTCCGCCGGGCGGCGGCACGGCTCTCGAGCTCGCCCGGTTCGTACGTCCCGACCACGTGCCCGGATCACCGGAGGCGATGGCCAACGAGCTGGGCCTGCGCAACGTCTGCTTCGAGGTCGACGACCTGGATGCGGTCCTCGAACGGGTGGCCGCAGACGGCTACGGCCTCGTCGGGGGCGTCGGCGTCTACGAGGACGTCGTGCGGATGGCGTACGTGCGCGGGCCCGAGGGCATCGTCGTCTCGCTCAGCGACCGGGTCGGCTGACGAAGGAGGTCACCCTCCGAAAAGCCCGGGCCCCGGCCCGGGGGCGTGTGCCACACTTCGCGCCATGACCTCGAAGCACCTCGGCCTGCTTCCGCCGCCGGTCGCCTGACCGGAGCGGCCTCGCCGATCCGCCGTCGAGTGCGCGGATCGGCTCTCCTTGGCGTGCTCCAGACGCTGTCCTTCCCGTCTTGTCGAACCTGGAGCACCTCTTCGATGTCCTCTCTCCGTACCCGTTTCGGGGCCCGTCTCGGGCTCGTCCAGATCTGTCTCGCCGGAGTCCTGTGGGGCACCGGCGGCCTCGTCCTTCAGATCGTCCGTCCGATCACGCCGATGTCGGTGCTCACGGTGAGCGCCTACCGCATGCTGATCGCCGCGATCGCCCTGCTCGCCGTCCTCCTCCTCATCGGCCGCCTGTGCGACCTTCGCCTCGACCTGCGCACGGTGATCGTCGGCGCCTCGACGGGTCTGTACCAAGCGCTCTACTTCGGCTCCGTGGTCGCCGCCGGCGTGACCGTGTCCACCGTCGTCAGCCTCGGGATCGCCCCGGCGATCCTCCTGGCGGGCGAGGCCGTCGCGGCACGGCAGCGGCCGACCCACCGACAGCTCCTTGTGCTGGCGACCGCACTGACCGGACTGGTCCTGGCCTCGGCGTACGCCGGCAGCCGGGCCGGCGGCGACCGGCCGGTGACCGGGGTGCTGCTCGCGGTCGCGTCCGGATCTGCGTACGCACTCACCACCGCGGTCGGGCGCCCGCTCGCTCGGCGGCGCAGTCCGCTGCTGGTGACCGCCGGCGCCACCGGCGTCGGGGCGGTCGTCCTCGTTCCGCTGGCTCTGCTCGGCGGCGGGCCGTTCAGCTCGTCCTCGGCCGCGGTGTGGGCGTGGCTGGTCTATCTCGGCGTGGCGACGATGGCGCTGGCCTACGGCCTGCTCTACGCGGGACTGCGCACCACGCGCAGCAGTGCGGCCGGTGTGGCCAGCCTGATGGAGCCGGTTGCCGCCGCGATCGCCGCTGCAGCCGTCCTCGGCGAGCGTCTTGCCGGTCCGGCGATCGCCGGGGTCGCGCTGATCCTGGTCGCGATCGCCGGCCTCGGGTAGGCCGGGGCACGACGCGAATCCGGGGAGTCCCCGGCGCGCCTGAGGGCGTCCGAGACTCCCCGGCTTCTCGTGTCAGTCGAGCGGCGGAGCGATCGGCGGCTCGCCGTCGTCGTCGGCCGGCGGCGCCAACGGCGCCTGGTCGACGGGCTTCTCCACGGGCTTCTCGGCGGGCGCCTCGACCGCAGCGGGTTTCGCCTCCTCGACCTGCGGCGTCGCGGTCGCGGAGCCCAGGATCTCCACCAGCGTCGCCGGCCGGATCCTGCGGAACTTGCGCGGCTGCGTACGCGTGCGGTCGAGGACCGCGACCTCGAGGTTCTTCGCCTCGATCTCCCGGTCCTCGGTCTCGGTGTGACCGAGCGCGGCGACGGCCAGCTTGATCGCGTCCTCGAGGCTGGCGCCCTCGCTGTAGCGCTCCTTGAGGTAGCCACCGACCGCCTCGGCCGCACCGCCGATGGCGGCGAACCCGTGCTCGTCGACGACCTGGCCGTCGTAGGTGAGCCGGTAGAGCTGGTCGCTCTCCGCGGTGTCACCGATCTCGCCCACGAACAGCTCGACCTCGTAGGGCTTCTCCCCGCCCGAGGAGAAGATCGTGCCGAGGGTCTGGGCGTAGGCGTTGGCCAGGCCGCGGCCGGTGACGTCACGCCGGTCGTAGGCGTAGCCGCGCATGTCGGCCAGCCGAACCCCGGCGATGCGGAGATTCTCGAACTCGTTGTAGCGACCGACCGCGGCGAAGGCGATCCGGTCGTAGATCTCGCTCACCTTGTGCAGCGCCGCCGAGGGGTTCTCGGAGGCGAACACGATGCCGTCCGCGTACTGCAGCGAGACCAGGGCCCGGCCTCGGGAGATGCCCTTGCGCGCGAAGTCCGCGCGGTCGCGCATCAGCTGCTCTGGGGAGACGTAGAAGGGAGTGCTCATGATCAGGCCTCCAGCTCGGCGATGGGACCGTCGGGCCGCTGGAGCCTCCCGGCGATGACAGACTCCGCGACGGCCGCGACCTCGGCGTCGGGCAGGGTGCGCCCGCCGTCAGCCGTGATCACGTGCACCAGCGGGAACAGCCTGCGGGACAGGTCGGGGCCACCGGTGGCCGAGTCGTCGTCGGCCGCGTCGTAGAGCGCCTGGACCAGGACCGCGACCAGGGTGTCCTCGTCGAGGTCGGCCCGATAGAGCTTCTTGAGCGCGCCCTTGGCGAACAGCGAGCCCGAGCCGACACCGGCGTATCCGGTCTGCTCGTAGCGGCCGCCGGTCGGGTCGTAGCCATAGATCTTGCCCACGCCTGCATCGGGGTCGAACCCGGCGAAGAGCGGCACGACGACCAGGCCCTGCATGGCCATCGCGAGGTTGCCGCGCACGAGAGCGGAGAGGCGGCTGGCCTTGCCCTCGATGGAGAGCGTGGTGCCCTCGATCTTCTCGTAGTGCTCCAGCTCGGTCTGGAAGAGCTTGACCAGCTCGACCGCGAGCCCTGCGGAACCGGCGATGCCGACCGCGGAGTATTCGTCGGCCGGGAACACCTTGCGCATGTCGCGCTCGGCGATCAGGTTGCCCTGGGTCGCGCGCCGGTCACCGGCGATGATCACGCCACCGGGGAAGGTGGCCGCGACGATCGTGGTGCCGTGCGGCGCGATGTCACCCAGGTTGCCCGGGGCGGGGTTGTGCCCCGGGAGCAGCTCTGGCGACTGGGCGGTCAGGAAATCGGCAAAGGACGAGGTGCCCGGCGTCATGTAGGCCGCCGGGATGCGGGACTCCGACATCTGCTACTGCCCGCCCTTCTGGATGAAGGACTTCACGAAGTCCTCGGCGTTGGTCTCCAGGACGTCGTCGATCTCGTCCAGGATGTCGTCGACGTCGGAGTCAAGCGCTTCCTTGCGCTCGTTCACATCGGTCTCGGGCGCGGTCTCGACGGACTCCTCCGTCTCGGAGGACTTCTTCGGCTGCTTCTGCTCCTGTGCCATGTCTTCAACCTATCCACTAGCACCGACAAACCTGAGGAAACAATGCCCGATTTCGCTACGGGAGGAAGCAGAAGTCGAACGTTGGACCGAGATGCGGCACGGTCGCGATCTACGAGTCAGGAACCGGTCAGCCGGTTGAACAGGTCGACCGCGGTCTCCGAGGAGTCGAGCAGTCCGCCCACGTGCTTCTTGGTGCCCCGCAAGGGGTCGATGGTCGGCACCCGCTGCAGCGACTCGCGGCCGGGCAGGTCGAAGATGACCGAGTCCCAGCTGGCCGCGGCGACGTTCTCGGAGTACTTCTCCAGGCAGCGGCCGCGGAAGTAGGCACGGGTGTCGGTCGGCGGGTCGTGCATCGCCTTCTCGACCAGCTCGTCGGTCAGCAGGCGCTCGATCCGGCCGGCCCGGACGAGGCGGTGGTAGAGCCCCTTCTCGGGTCGGATGTCGGCGTACTGCAGGTCGATCAGGTGGAGCTTGGGGTCGTCCCACTCCAGGCCGTCGCGGTCGCGGTAACCGAGCAGGAGCTTGTACTTCGCCACCCAGTCGAGCTCGTTCGCGCACTCCATCGGGTCGCGCTCGAGGCGGTCGAGCACCGACTCCCAACGCTCCAGGACGTCCTTGGTCTGGTAGTCCGCGTCGGAGCCGTAGCGCTCCTCGACGAACTTCTTGGCCAGGTCCAGATACTCCATCTGCAGCTGGACACCGGTCAGCTTGCGCCCGTCCTTGAGCGTGATCAGGGTCTTCAGCGTCGGATCGTGGGAGACCGCGCGCAGCGAGGAGACCGGGCCGTCGACGCTGAGATCGCGGGTGATGTAGCCGTCCTCGATCATGGCGAGCACCAGTGACGTACTCCCGACCTTGAGATAGGTCGAGACCTCGGCCAGGTTGGCGTCGCCGAGAATCACGTGGAGGCGCCGGTACTTCTCCGGGTCGGCGTGCGGCTCGTCGCGTGTGTTGATGATCGGCCGCTTGAGGGTCGTCTCCAGCCCGACCTCGACCTCGAAGAAGTCGGCGCGCTGGGAGATCTGGAAACCGTGCTTGGGGCGCTCCTGGCCGATCCCGACCCGGCCAGCCCCGGCGAAGACCTGCCGGGAGACGAAGAACGGGGTCAGATGCTTGACGATGTCGGCGAACGCGGTGCTCCGGCGCATGAGGTAGTTCTCGTGCGCGCCGTAGGAGACGCCCTTGTTGTCGGTGTTGTTCTTGTAGAGATGGATCTGCGGGTTGCCCGGCAGCCGCGCGGCCGCGCGGGAGGCGTCGAGCATGACCTGCTCGCCGGCCTTGTCCCAGCGCACCGCGTCCAGCGGGTTGGTCACCTCGGGGCAGGAGAACTCCGGGTGGGCGTGGTCGACGTAGAGCCGGGCGCCGTTGGTGAGGATGACGTTGGCCAGTCCGAGGTCCTCGTCGGTCAGCTGGCTCGGGTCGGCCACCTGCCGGGACATGTCGAAGCCGCGCGCGTCGCGCAGCGGAGACTCCTCCTCGAAGTCCCAGCGCGCTCTCCTCGCCCTCAGGGTCGAGGATGCGTACGCATTGACGACCTGGCTCGAGGCGACCATCGGGTTCGCCTGGGGCTGTCCGGCCACGGAAATTCCGTATTCGACCTCCGTGCCCATCACCCGTCGTACGCTCATGCCTGCAAGGCTACCGGCCACGTGCGCGAAGGCACGTGAGCATCCACACGCCACGCTGAGGTTGCCCGAGGTTGTTCGGCTGGGCGGCACCGGGAGGAGACCTAGTGCAGGGAACGTGGCAGCGGTCATGGTGAGGTTGGTCCATGGGCACTCCTGAGATCCGGCGGGCCACCGCCGACGACCTCGACGATCTCTTCTCGATCTGTCTGCTGACCGGGGCATCGGGCGAGGACGCCACCGAGTTCTACGACGACCCGCGGCTGCCGGGCAACATCTACGCCGCGCCCTACATCGTGCTCCGCCTCGGGCTCGGTTTCGTGGCGGTCGACTCCGAGGGCGTGGTGGGCTACGTCGTCGGCACCCCGTTCACCCGCGCCTTCGAGAAGGAGTGCGAGGCGGACTGGTGGCCCGCGCTGCGGGTGGTCAACCCCGATCCCGGGCCTGACCACGACCGCAGCGACTGGAACGCCCGACTGCGCTCTCTGATCCATCGGCCGGCGCGTACGCCCAGCGAGCTGCTGAGCGAATATCCAGCACACCTGCACATCAACCTCCTCCCCCGCGCCCAGGGCCAAGGCGTCGGCAAGGAGCTGATCGGGATGATGCTCGGCGCCTTCCACGTCGCCGGCGTACGCGGCGCCCACCTCGGCGTCAGCACGGCCAACTCCCGTGCGATCGGGTTCTACCGGCGGGTCGGGTTCACGACGATCGCCGAGACCGAGGACACGCTGCTCCTCGGGGTCCAGTGGACCGGCGAGATGGAGGAGTGATCTCTCATGGGACTCTGGGAAGCGCGGGTGGTGCCCCACATCGTGAACCGCACCTGTGGGATCCCGCAGCTCGACCCGCTGCGTGAGCAGGCCTGCGAGGGGCTCCACGGCCAGGTCGTCGAGATCGGCTTCGGCAGCGGCAGCAACATCGGCCGCTATCCGGCCGCGGTCACCGGGATCATCGCCGTCGAGCCGTCCGACGTGGCCTGGGAGCTCTCCGCGACCCGGCGTGCCGGCGCCTCGGTCCCGGTGAGCCGCGTCGGCCTCGACGGCGCCCACCTCCCGCTCGCGGACACCTCGGTCGACACCGGACTCGTCACCTTCTCGCTGTGCACCATCCCCGACGTCGCGGGCGCGCTCACCGAGCTGCGCCGCGTCCTGCGCCCGGGTGGCACCATCGGCTTCCTCGAGCACGGCCTCTCCCCCGACCCCGCGGTCGCCCGCTGGCAGCACCGCCTCGACGGCCTCCAGCAGCGTCTCTTCGGCGGCTGCCACCTCACTCGCGACATCCCGCAACTCCTGGCCGACCAGGGATTTCAGGTCGAGCTCCTCCAGCAGGACTACCTCCCCGGCCCGGCCCCCTCCAAGCCGTGGGGATACGTGTCCGCGGGGCGCGCTTCGGCGTGACGCGACGCACATTAGCGTCACTTTGACGATACCCAGCCGCAGACGTCAAGATTTCTACCAAGCGAATCTTCGCCGCAACTCGGGACCAGCGAACCCGGGCCACCGCATGCACGTTTGAGAAAGCCTTCGCACCCTCGTGACCGATCTCTGGTCCTATGCCTTGACCCTTCTCGGAGTCGCCGGAACGGCGCTCGTCGGCAGGAAGGTCTGGTGGGCGCAGCACTTCCTGCTCGTCACCCAGATCCCCTGGACCGCCTTCGCCCTCGTCACAGGGCAGTTCGGCTTCCTGCTCGGCGTGGTCCTCAACTCCGCCATCTACGTGACCAGTGCACGTGAGTGGCAGCAGCAGCGACCTCAGCGCGCCCCGGCTCCCACCACGGCGCCCTGAGGGTCGCTCGGTCGGGCTGTCTGTTCGTCAAGGTATGCAGACGAACTGGCACTTCCCTAGCGGAGTTCCGCACGGGAAGTGCCATGTTTCCTGCATACCTCGACGAACAGTCCCCCGCCTCAGCGCTTGCGCGTACGCAGCGCGTGGGCGACGTTGACGCCGACGAGACCGGCCCAGGAGATCACCAGCGCACCGAGGTTGTCGGTGACACCGAGGGTGATGCTGATCGGGATGCCGGCGACGGCCGAACCGGCACCGAGCACGAACTGGAAGACCGAGGTGCGCGACTCGTTGCGCTCGGCGAGGGTGCGGGCGGCGGCGGTGGCACCGACCCGCTCCTGGACGGTCTTCTCGATGCGGTCGGCGAAACCGGCGACCAGCTCGGCGTCGAAGGCATCTCCCAGCTCATGACGGGTCTCCAACCCGGCCTCGATGTCCTTGCGCCCCATGTCGTCTGCCACGTCGTTCAACCTTAGAGGATCAGAAGGTGGGGTCCGTGCCGCCCGGCTCGGCTCGACCGGAGAGCGCCCGGACCAGAGCCACGACGGCAGCCACCACCACGAGCGCCGCTGCCCCGACCAGGATCAACAACCACGCTGCCACACGTCTCTCCGTCCGCATCGCGCGAGCAGTCCCCGCGAATACCCGAAGGCTATCGCCGCTGGCCCAGCCTGCGCAGCCGAAATGACCTCAGGCGTCAAGGTCGCACGGCCCGAGGAGTTGAGTACGTGGACTCACGCGCCGCTCCCCCGCGAGCCGGTGCAATGGTCACATGGACACAGACGTACGGCCCATCGCGCCGAGGCGGCTCGACTGGCTGAACAACGAGACCGCCCGGTGGGTGAGCGAGGGCCTCCTGACCGAGGACGCCGCGGAGACGATCAAGAGGCAGTACGTCGCCTCCCACGCCAACTCGCTGACGCGTGTCATCTCCTACCTCGGTGGCGCGTTCCTCGGCGTCGGGCTGGTGTGGCTCGTGGCGACCAACCTGGACGCACTGACCCCGCTGGTGCGGTTCGTCGGGATCGTCGTCATCTGGCTCGCGTTCACCGCCGCGGCGGAGACGATCCCGCTCCCCCGGCCCTTGCGCGGTGCGTTCCGCGGCATCGCGGCGATGAGCTTCGGCGGCGTGATCTTCCAGGCCGCGCAGAGCCTCCAGGTGCCGGCGTACGAGCCTTCGCTGGTGGGGTTCTGGGGACTCGGGGCGCTCGGCTACGCCTACGCGAGCGGTGCACTGGCACCGCTGGTCGTCGGCATCGTGACCACGACGATCTGGTTCGACTGGCAGGTGGTGGCGAGCAGCGAGAGCACGTTCGCCGGAGTCTTCGCGGTGCTGGTCGGGGGTGTGGTCGCCACGGCGATGGCCGCGCTGCACGACCGGCGCCTGGAGACCTTCGCCCAGGTGTGGCGGCTGGCGGGCGGCGTACTCGTCCTGGGAGGCCTCTTCGTCGCCGCCATCCCACAGATCGGCGACCGGGACCTGGCGTGGAGCCCCACCCTCGTCGTGGCGCTGGTGATCGCGGGGCTCCTGGTCGCAGTCACGGCGCTGCGCACCGCCGGGCTGTCGCGGTGGGAGGTGCTGGCCTCGGCCCTCATCGTGCCGATCGGGCTCGCGCTGGTGGCGTGGGACCCGCAGGTGGACGACCTCGGCTCGGTCTCGGGCGAGGCGTGGCTGTCCGCTTTCGTCAGCATCGCGGTGTACGTCGTCGTCGCCGGTGCGGTCGCCGTCGACGGCTCCGTGCGCGACCGGACCCTGCTCGTCGTGCTCGCCACCGGTGCGCTCGTCGTCTTCACGACCATGCAGAGCTTTGCCGTCTTCGCGCCGATCATGTCCGGCGCGACCCTCTTCCTGCTGCTCGGCGTGCTCCTGCTCGCGACCGGCTTCGTCTTCGATCGTGCCCGCCGAGGCGTGGCCGCCAACCTCAGTGAGGCCCTGTCATGAACGCTCGCACCCGAGTGGCACTCGTCTGCCTCGTCAATCTCGGTCTCGTCGGAGTCGCCGTCGCCGGCCAGCTCTCGGCACGCGCCACCGGCGAGGAGATCAGACTCCGCGTCGAACCGGTCGACCCGATCGACCCCTTCCGAGGCGCCTACGTCGACCTCTCCTATCCCGGCATCAGCACGCGTACGACCAAGGAGACCGGCGACGCGTACGTCTCGCTGACACGGCGCGGCCAGGTCTGGGAGGCCACCGGCATCGCCACCGACCGGCCGGCCGAGGGGGTTTTCCTGAAGTGCCACGACGAAGGCTGGAGCCTCAGCTGCGGCATCGAGAGCCTCTTCGTCCCGCAGGACCGGGCCCGGGAGATCGAGAGCGACGTCCGCGGCGGCCACGCCGTCGCGGTGGTGAAGGTCGACTCGCGCGGGAACGCGGCGCTCGTCTCGGTCCAGGCGCGCTGAAAGGACACCGATACGCCGCAGGGCCCGCACCCGAACGGGAGCGGGCCCCTGCGTACAGACTCTGCTACGAATATCGACCCGTGTTGGGAAGCCTGCTCGATCGAACGGCTTGGGTCTGTCGGCCTCCCGGCGACGCTGGCCATCGTTGCTGATCGCCAGCAGACATCGCACGCCACCGTGGGACCGGTCAGGTCAGCGACTGCCGAGACCCCCGGCACCCATGGCCACCCACATCACGTCCACACACCTCTCGCTGAATGTCGCATCGACGCTTCCCCGACGAACCAGTTCTCCCAAGTAGGCGCCGATCAGCAAGCTCACCACCGTGTCCGGGTCAAGGTCCGCACGAAGCTCGCCCGCCGCCATGTCGGTTCGAATCAGATCGACCAGCGCGCTGGCATACGACGTGAGCACACCCCGGAACAGGTCCGTGAACGGCGGATGCGTGTTCGCCAGGATCGCGGACACTCCGCCGCCCCCGAGGACGTCGGACATCTGGTGCCAAGTCTGATCAAGAGCCCAGCGGATTCTCTCTCGCGGGTTATCCCCCACCGGCTCCGCGGGGGGACGGATCGCGGCCTGCAGCGCGGCACGCAGCACGGCGTCACGATCGGGGCTACGTCGATAGATCGTCGTCTTCGCAACACCGGACGCGGATGCCACCGCTTCGACGGTGACTGCAGCGGGACCGCCCGAACGAAGCAGACGCAGTGCCGCCTCATTGATGCTGCGGTCGATTTCCCCGCGACGCGGACGGCCGCCGCGACCACCATCGATGGAATCACCGCTCGAGCGACCAGTGCCCATGGGACAGTCCTTCCTGGAATCGATACGCTACGCGTAGCGTTAGGTTATTGACAGCGAACAGGAGGGTCAACCATGACCACCAACGACCACCTCATCGGTTTCATCATCGCCGCCACTCTGACCTCCACGATCATCATGGGAGGCGTGACGATGGTCTACTTCCTCGACAAGCACCGCTCCGCCCGGCACACGTCCCCCACCGCTGAGCCACAAGGCACCACGCCAACTCGGAGCACCGCCGCGACCATGACCCCACTGGGTTCGCCCGCCACTGGCGCGAACTCGCGATCTGATCCCGAACCCGACCGCCCCGCCATCACACAGAGCAAGGAACCGGCGACCGGCGCTTCGGCAGGGAACAACACGGCTCACCGCTGACCACGACAAGCCTCGCTCCGGACGAAGGGCCCCGTGAGCCTTCCATGAAGGCTCACTCAGGATGGGCCCGCAGATGCTCGAATCAACCGCCCGCCACACGAAATCCGCCCGTGACCAAGACCGCAGGTCACGGGCGGATCATCAGGTGATCTGTTTACAGGTATTGACCCGTGTTGGACACCTGCTCGATCGAACGGCCGGGCTCGGTGCCCTGCTTGCCGGTGATGAGGGTGCGGATGAAGACGATCCGCTCGCCCTTCTTGCCGGAGATGCGGGCCCAGTCGTCGGGGTTGGTGGTGTTGGGGAGGTCCTCGTTCTCCTTGAACTCGTCCACGCAGGCCTGGAGCAGATGCTGCACCCGCAGGCCCTTCTGGGCGGCGTCCTCGCCGGAGTCCAGGAAGGACTTGATGGCCATCTTCTTGGCCCGGTCGACGATGTTCTGGATCATCGCGCCGGAGTTGAAGTCCTTGAAGTAGAGGATCTCCTTGTCACCGTTGGCGTAGGTGACCTCCAGGAAGCGGTTCTCCTCGGACTCCGTGTACATCCGCTCGACGACCGTGCGGATGAGCTCGTCGACGGTGGCCTGCTTGTCGCCGTTGAACTCGCCCACGTCGGTCGGGTGCAGCGGCAGGTCGGGGACCAGGTACTTCGAGAAGATGTCGCGGGCACCCTCGGCGTCGGGACGCTCGATCTTGATCTTCACGTCCAGACGGCCCGGGCGAAGGATCGCCGGGTCGATCATGTCCTCACGGTTGGAGGCACCGATGACCAGCACGTTCTCCAGCGCCTCGACACCGTCGATCTCGGAGAGGAGCTGCGGGACGATGGTGTTCTCCACGTCGGAGGAGACACCGGTGCCACGCGTACGGAACAGCGAGTCCATCTCGTCGAAGAAGACGATCACCGGGGTGCCGGCCGCGGCCTTCTCACGAGCACGCTGGAAGACCAGGCGGATGTGGCGCTCGGTCTCACCGACGTACTTGTTGAGGAGCTCGGGGCCCTTGATGTTGAGGAAGTAGGACTTGCCGTCCGCCCCCGTCTTCGCCGCGACCTTCTTCGCCAACGAGTTGGCGACGGCCTTCGCGATCAGGGTCTTGCCACATCCCGGAGGGCCGTAGAGCAGCACGCCCTTCGGCGGCTTGAGCTGGTGCTCGATGAAGAGCTCCGGGTAGAGGTAGGGCAGCTCGACCGCGTCCTGGATCTGCTCGATCTGGCCGCTGAGGCCACCGATCGACTGGTAGGAGATGTCGGGCACCTCCTCCAGGACGAGCTCCTCGACCTCGGACTTGGGGACCTTCTCGTAGACATATCCCGAGCGCGGTTCGAGGAGTAGTGAGTCACCAGCGCGGATGGCGTCGTTGAGGAGCGGCTCGGCGAGCCGCACGACGCGCTCCTCGTCGGCGTTGGCGATCACCAGGGCGCGCTCACCGTCGGCGAGCAGCTCCTTGAACATCACCACCTCGCCGACCTTCTCGAACTCCATCGCGGCCACGACGTTGAGCGCCTCGTTGAGCATGACCTCCTGGCCATAGCGCAGCTCGTCCAGGTCGACGTTGGGCGATGCGGTCACCCGGAGCTTGCGCCCCCCGGTGAAGACATCGATCGAGTCGTCCTCGTTGCGCTCGATGAAGGTGCCGAAGCCTGCTGGCGGCTGTGCCAGCCGGTCGACCTCCTCCTTGAGCTTGATGATCTGGTCTCGGGCATCCCGAAGCGTCACGGTGAGTCGCTCGTTCTGCGACGTCACGGCGGCCAGGGAGCGCTGCGCGTCTGCGAGCCGCGCCTCCAGGCCACGCGAAGATCCGGGCATCTCGGTCAGCCTGTGCCGCAGGTCGGTCACCTCAGCTTCGAGGAAACGGACATGACTCTCGAGCTCCTCGGGGCTGCGCCCCTCGGAATGGAATCCATCGGATGTCGACATCAGCACACCTCCTCTACTTCCTCGACCCTACAAGGCGGAGGGGTAGGAGAGGAGAAGGATTTACCGGTGTTGGACACTATTCGGTCGACTTCGACCGGTTCGTGTCGACCCGTGGCACGTCGGAAACACGGACGGCCACGGAGCGGACTCAGTCGAACTCGGCGCCGTCCTCCGGCGCGGCGCCGGCGACGACGTCCGCGACGGGCTCGGGAGCAGGCATGTCGGCGGGCCGCGGACCCGTGTAGTCGACCCCGTACGCGCCGGGGGCAGGTCGCCGCGTCTTGCGAGGCGCACGCTCGCCCGGTGCCAGCTTCCTGGCCGTCACCAGGAAGGCGGTGTGGCCGATCATCTTGTGACCCGGCCGGACCGCGAGGCCCTCGACGTGCCAGTCGCGCACCAGCGACTCCCACGCCTGCGGCTCGGTGAACCCGCCGTGGGCGCGGACCGTCTCGACGAAGCGGGACAGCTGGGTGGTGGTCGCGACGTAGGCGCAGACCATGCCGCCGGGGTAGAGCGACTCGGCGGCAGCGTCGATGCACTCCCACGGGGCGAGCATGTCCAGGATCAGCCGGTCGCAGCGGATCTGCTGGCGCGGGAGCTCCTCCTGGAGGTCGCCGAGGTTGAGCGACCAGTTGGGGTGGGACTCCCCCGCCGGGGTGCCGAAGAACTGGTCGACGTTCTTGCGGGCGACCTCGGCGAACTCCTCGCGGCGCTCGAAGGACGTCACCTTGCCGTATGGACCGACGGCACGCAGCAGCGAGCAGGTCAGGGCACCGGAGCCGACCCCGGCCTCCACGACCGAGGCGCCCGGGAAGATGTCGGCCATGGCGACGATCTGGGCGGCGTCCTTGGGGTAGACCACGGCGGCGCCACGCGGCATCGAGACGACGAACTCGCTCAGCAGCGGACGGAAGACCAGGTATTCACCTCCGGTTGAGGCGGTGACCGTGAAGCCCTCCTCGCGGCCGATCAGCTCGTCGTGGTCGATGTGGCCCTTGTTGGAGAAGAAGCGCTTCCCGGCGACGAGCTCGAAGTTGTGGCGGCGACCCTTGGTGTCGGTCAGCCGCACCCACTCGCCCTCACGAAGCGGCCCGCGGTGCACACCCGCTCGGGCCTCGGCCGGAATGTCTGGAATCTCAGCGCTTGACACCCGCTGAGGCTACCCGCTCCCCCGGTCAACCCGGCAAACCACGACGCCTGCCCGGGTCAGACTCAGACTCAGGCCCCCGCACGGAACGCCGCGTCGACGTCGGAGGTGACCAGGACGCCGTAGATCGAGCCGTCGGGCTCGACCAGGAGGTATTCGGGCGCCGGCGTCTTCGAGATCGCCTGGATCAGAGCCTCCCCGTCGATGTCGGCCGGGAGGGTGAGGCCGTCCTCGAGCCGGCGGGTGACCGTCGAGGTGGCCATCCACGGGCGGCGGTCCTCAGGGGTCGCCAGCAGGGCGCCCTCGTGCACCAGGCCGATCGGCTCACCGCCGCTGGTCACGGTGACGATGCTGCCGGCCTCGGCCTCCTGGGCGCGGCGCACGGCCTCCGCCAGCGGCAGGTCGGCCGGCACTGCCAGGGTGCGGCGGGCGAGGTCGCGGGCGACGAGGAGGGGGAGCCGGAGGCGTACCTTCGCGGACATGATCGCCGCGGACGCTCCGCTCCAGAGGAACACGCCGATGATGACCGCGAGGACGTAGTCCATGAGATCCGGCTGGACGCGGAGGATCTGCCCCTGGGTGAAGGGCCACAGCAGCACGATGACGGCGAGAACGCGCCCGGCCCAGCCGGCGACGAGACTGCCCCGGTTGATGTTTCCGGTCACGCTCCACACGGCCGCCTTGAGCACCCGGCCGCCGTCGAGGGGCAGACCGGGGACCAGGTTGAGCACCCCGACGAAGAGGTTGGTGACCCACAGGCCGGTCACGATCAGACCCAGCAGGCCGTTGGATGTGCGGAACGGGGCCTCGAAGGCGATCACGGAGACGCCGAACGCGGCACCCGCGACGGCCAGGGAGACCAACGGCCCGACCACGGCGATCCAGAACTCGTCGCGAGGCCGCTTCGCCTCCTTCTCCACGGAGGTCGCCCCGCCGAGGAAGTGCAGCATGATCACACCCACCGGATAGCCCAGGCGCTTGGCGACGACGGCGTGGGCCGCCTCGTGCAGCAGCACCGCACCGTAGAGGACGATCGCGAACACGAAGCCCGCGACGTACGTCAACCAGCCCAGTCCCGGCTCGACGGCCTCGATCTGGGGAGCCATCAGCCAGGCGATCAGCGCCGCGATGAGGAACCAGGACGGCGTGACCAGGACGTCGCTGCCCGCGATGGAGCCGACCTTGATCGTGCCCGGGGCTCTGGAGGTGGGCTCCGCCTCTTCGACCGGCTTGTCGCCGCCGGGGCGTGGGTCAGGGTCTGCCACGTTCCGAGCGTACTTGAGCGACGGTTGCCGAGAGGTGCCGACCCGGACTGTCGGTGCTTGCGAATAGTGTCGGCCCCATGAGCACCTCGCCAGCCGATGCGCGGTCGACCCCGGTCGACGGCGTCAACGTGCTGGGGTCGCTCTCCCCCAGCCGCGCCGGCGACTTCACCTCGTGCGCGCTGCTCTACCGGTTCCGCACCATCGACCAGCTCCCCGAGCCGCCTTCGGAGGCGGCCGCGCGCGGGACCGTGGTGCACAAGGTGCTCGAGGACCTGTTCGACCTGCCCGCTCCCGAGCGCACGCCCCGGCAGGCCAGATCGATGGTGGAGCAGGCATGGCAGGACGTACGCAGCCTCGACCCGACCCTGGCGACACTGTTCACCTCGGAGGCCGACGAGGCGCAGGCCGCCTGGCTGGAGTCGTGCCGCGAGGTGCTGCGGCGCTACTTCGACCTCGAGGACCCGCGCCGCCTGGAGCCTGCCGAGCGCGAGCACTACGTCGAGGCGCTGCTCGAGTCCAAGCTGCTGCTGCGAGGCTTCATCGACCGGGTCGACATCGCCCCCGACGGCCGGATCCGGGTGGTCGACTACAAGACCTCGCGGATCCCGAGCGACGCCTACGAGGCGAAGGCGCTGTTCCAGCTGAGGTTCTACGCGCTGGTGATCTGGCGCACCCGCGGCGTGGTGCCGGCCATGCTGCAGCTGATCTACCTCGGCTCCGGCGACATCCTGCGCTACGTGCCGGACGAGGCCGACCTGCTCGCGACCGAGCGCAAGGCCGAGGCGATCTGGCGGGCCATCCGCACCGCCCAGGAGACCGGAGAGTGGCAGCCGAGCCCGGGGAAGCTTTGCGGCTGGTGTGCGCACAAGTCGCTGTGCCCAGCCTTCGGCGGCACTCCTCCCCCGCTTCCCCCGATCCCAGGCCCTGTCACCGCGGGCGACGACCTCGATCTCGACTAGGACCCGGGCCCTAGGCGCGTCTACCAGGATCGGCAGGTTACGAGAGTTATCGTCGCGACGAATGTGACGGAGGCGCTTGGCTGAGGGAGGTGCGGCTGCCCGTGAGCTCGACGACCGGGAGCGCGACCTCGTCTCGGCAACGTCTCGACATCCAGGGCCTGCGCGCGATCGCGGTGCTCGCGGTCGTCGCGCTCCACGTCGGCTTCGGGTCCCTGACCGGCGGCTTCGTCGGCGTCGACGTCTTCTTCGCGATCTCGGGCTTCCTGATCACCCAGCAGCTGATGCGGCAGGTGCGCACCGAGGGTCGGGTCAGCCTGCTCGGCTTCTATGCGCGCCGGGCCCGGCGGATCCTGCCCGCGGCGACCGTGGTCCTGCTGGCGACGGTGGTCTACGCCGCGTTCTTCCTCGGCTTCGTACGCACCCGCGAGATCGCACTCGACGCGCTGTGGTCGGCGGCCTTCGCCGCCAACTTCCGGTTCGCGGCGCTGGAGACCGACTACTTCTCGGCCGCCCTGCCGCCGTCGCCGCTCCAGCACTTCTGGTCGCTCGCGGTGGAGGAGCAGTTCTACCTGGTCTGGCCGCTGATGATCCTGGGCTGCCTGTGGATGCTGAAGCGGCGCAGCAAACAGGCCGACCCCGATCCGCGAAGACGCAGGCGCGCGCTGGTCATCGCGCTCGGTGCCGTGATCCTGGCATCGCTGCTCGCCTCCGCCGTGCTGACCCGGACCAGCCCGGAGGCGGCGTACTTCTCGCCCTTCACCCGCGCCTGGGAGCTCGGCCTGGGCGCGATCGCGGCGATCGCGTTCCGCGACGACGGGCCGCAGGACGCCACCGCACGCTGGCGGGCGCAGGTGCTCTCGGCGTTCGGGATGTTCTTCATCGTGTGCGCCTGCCTGCAGTTCAACGACGCGACCCCGTTCCCGGGCACCCCGGCGCTCGTGCCCGTCCTCGGCAGCGTCTTCATCATCGTGGCCGGCACGCTGTGGCACGGTCCGACGGTCGTCGGCAGGCTGCTGTCGGTGCCGCCGCTGCAGGTGATCGGCAACTGGTCCTACTCGCTCTACCTGTGGCACTTCCCGGTGCTGGTCCTCGCCGAGCTGCAGCTCGGCCGGGAGCTGCACTGGTGGGAGCAGGTGCTTCTGGTTGCGCTGGCCTTCGGGCTGGCAGGCCTCTCCTACCGCTTCGTCGAGGAGCCGTTCCGGCGTGGCCTCCTGTGGCACCGCCCGGCGCTGCGCAGGGCGGGCTCGCTGGGACCGGTCGCGCTCTACCCGTTGAGCATCACCCTGGTCGCGGTGACCTGCTTCGGGGCCAACTCCTACGCCACCGGGGCCGCCCGCGACGGCTACCAGCCGGCCATCACGCTTGCCGAGGCGGACTCCTCCGGCTCCGCCGAGCAGCCCAAGGGCTCACAGCGGCCCGATCGCCCGGCGTCGAGCGACGCACCGCCGGCGGCCAAGGCGCAGGAGCCCGATCCGCTCCCGGCCCTGCTGAAGGCCTCGGTGCTCGCCGCCCGCAAGAACCAGCCCATCCCCACCAACCTGAAGCCGGGTCTCACGAACCTCTCCGACGACGTCGAGACGGTCGGCGAGTGCAACTACTACGCGACCACCGTACGCAAGCTGTGCCCGCGCGGGGACGTCGACGCAGAGAAGACGATGGTGATCATCGGTGACTCCCACGCCCGCCACTGGACGCCCGCGGTCGAGGAGATCGCCGAGCGCTCCGGCTACCGCGCCTACGTCCTGGCGATGCCGCAGTGCACCGTCTCCCTGGTCACGCCCGACAAGATCGACAGCACCGACCCGATGACCTCGTGCGACGACTTCCACGACTTCATGCTCTCCTCGGTCAAGAAGCTCCGCCCCGACCTGCTGCTGATCTCCTCGCGTCCGATCAGCGCGGCCTACCACGACTCCGCGGGCCGCCACACCGACCGCGAGGACGTACGCCGCGCCGTCTACCGCGGCTACCAGCGGCTGCTGGACCAGGTGAAGCCCGCCGCCAAGCGCACCGTGTGGCTGCGTGACGTACCGGCGCTCGAGTTCGACCCGGCCACGTGCCTGAGCAGCAACAAGACGCTCTCGCCCTGCACCTACAAGCCGCTCGAGAGCCAGCAGGACGGTGCCGACCTGCAGATCCAGGCGGCGAAGTCCGCTCGCGTCGAGACCATCGACCTCGACGACATGTTCTGTGACAGCGTGGGGATCTGCACGACGGTCGTCGGCGACACGATCACGCACCGCGACGGCCACCACCTCACCGCGACCTACGCCAAGGAGCTCGGGCGCACGCTGGGCGAGCGACTCGAGGTCTGGTGACGCTCACTCCTCCTCGGGAGGCGTCTCCGCGCCGTCGCGCTCGTCGCGGTCGGCCCACTCGAGCAGCGGCTCGATCGAGAACGGATGGTCGTCGATGTCGGCGTGCAGGTCACCGATCTCGGCGAACCGCGCCGGCACCGTACGCATCGTGAAGTCACGCGGGTCGACGTCCTTGGTCTCCTCCCAGGCGATCGGGGTGGAGACCCGGCCGTCGGCGACGCCGCGGATCGAGTAGGCGCAGGCGATCGTGTGGTCCCGGGTGTTCTGGTTGTAGTCGACGAACAGCTGCGCCGGGTCGCGATCCTTGCGCCACCACGCGGTGGTGACCAGCTTCGGCGCCCGGCGCTCGACCTCCCGGGCGAAGGCGTGCGCGGCGCGGCGTACGTCACCGAAGCCGTGCTCCGCAGGGATCCGCACGTAGACATGCATGCCGGAGCCGCCACTCGTCTTCGGGTAGCCGACCGCGCCGAGCTCGTCGAGGAGCTCGCGGACCACGCCGGCGACGGTCTGCACCGTCGAGAACGGGCAGTCGGGACCGGGGTCGAGGTCGATGCGCCACTCGTCGGGCTTCTCGGTGTCCTCGCGGCGGCTGTTCCAGGGGTGGAACTCGACCGTCGACATCTGGACCGCCCAGATCACCGCGCCGAGCTCGGTCACGCACAGCTCGTCGGCCGTGCGGCCCCAGCGCGGGAAGTAGAGACGTACGGTCTCGATCCAGTCGGGCGCTCCTTGCGGCAGCCGCTTCTGGTGCACCTTCGGCCCCGCCAGGCCCTTGGGGAACCTGTGCAGCATGCACGGCCGCTCCCACAACGCGTTGACGATCCCAGGGCCGACGGCGAGGTAGTACTGCGCCACGTCGAGCTTCGTCGCACCAGTCTCCGGGAAGTAGACCCGATCGGGGTTGGAGATCCTGACGACGCGGTTGTCGACCTCGATCTCCACCGACGGCGATGCCTTGGTCATGCTCGCCAGCGTAGGCCACGGATCCCGAGCCCCTCCTACTATTCGGGGCATGGACTTCGACCAGCCTCCCGTCGTACGCGTCGAGGCGGACACCACGCGTGCGGCGCTGCCGCCCGGCGAGTGGCCGCTGACCGTCCCGGCCGTCGCCCAGGTCGTCGAGAAGGGGCTCGATCTCGGCGCCGGCGTCACGTTCCTGGTCGGTGAGAACGGCTCGGGGAAGTCGACGATCGTGGAGGCCGTCGCCGCGGCGTACGGCCTCAATCCCGAGGGCGGCTCGCGCAACACCAACCACTCGACGCGGGCATCGGAGTCGCCGCTGAGCGACGCCCTCCGCCTCCAGCGCGGCCTGGGCTCCGCGCGCTGGGGCTTCTTCCTCCGCGCCGAGACGATGCACGGCTGGTACACCTACATGGAGGATCTGGGTGACTCCCCGGCGGGCGAGCCCGTGTTCCACGAGATGAGCCACGGCGAGTCGTTCCTCGCGGTGCTGCGCCAGCGGTTCGACTCCCCCGGCTTCTACTGCCTCGACGAGCCGGAGGCGGCGCTGTCGTTCATGTCCACGATGGGGCTGATCGCAACGCTCGACGAGGTGGTGCGAGACGGCGGTCAGGTGCTCTGCGCCACCCACTCGCCGGTGCTGGCCGCGATGCCCGGCGCCACCATCCTCGAGGTCGGCGACTGGGGTCTGCGCGAGACGACCTGGGACGACCTCGAGCTCGTACGTCACTGGCGCAGCTACCTCGACGACCCGCTCCGCTACCTGCGCCACATCCTCGACTGAGGATCACACCCGGGTGCGGCGCAGCAGTGCCAGGAACATCGCGTCGGTGCCGTGGCGGTGCGGCCAGAGCTGCACCGTGCCCTCGATCGGCCCGGCACTGTCGGGCACGTTGCCGACCGTGGCTTCGATGGGCTCGAGGCGTACGTCGGATCGGTCGCCGAGGACGCTCCGCACCACGCCGCCGGTCTCCGCAAGCACCGGCGAGCAGGTGGCGTAGAGCACCACGCCGCCCGGCCGGGTCAGGTCGATGGCGCGGTCGAGGAGGGAGCGCTGCAGGCCGGCGAGTACGTCCAGGTCGGCCGCGCCGCGCCGCCACCGCGCCTCCGGCCGGCGGCGCAGCGCCCCCAGGCCGGTGCACGGGGCATCGACGAGCACCCGGTCGAAGGTGGCGTCCTTGAACGGCGGCCTGGTCCCGTCGCCCGCGACGACCCCGGAGACACCCTCGACCGGCGATCCGGCCGAGCGGTCGGTCAGGTTGGCCAGGACGAGTCCGGCGCGGTGCGGCTGGCGCTCGTTCGCGACCAGCGTGGCGCCCTGCTGCGCGGCCAGGGCCGCCAGCAGAGCCGACTTGCCGCCCGGCCCGGCGCACAGGTCCAGCCAGGTCTCCGGCCGGTCGCCGTCGCGCTCGACGTCCGTCTCGGCCAGGGCGATGGCCACGAGCTGCGAGCCCTCGTCCTGCACGCCCGCGCGCCCCTCCGCGACCGCTTCGATCCCGGCCGGTGAGCCGGAGTCGAGGGTGACGCCGAAGGGCGAGTAGGTCGTCGGCGTACCGCCGAGCTCGTCGACCGTCGCCCGCCCCGGACGGGCGACCAGCGTGACCGACGGGGGCACGTTGTCGGCCTCGAGCAGCGCGTCGATCTGGTCGCGGCCGACGGCCTCGGCCAGCCGCTCCACGACCCAGCGCGGGTGGCTGAAGGCGACCGCGGCCCAGCCGTCGTGGTCCTTCTCACGCGCGGGTGCGACCTCGGCGACCCACTCCTCCAGCGGGTTGCGGGTGACCTTGCGCAGGACGGCGTTGACGAAGCCCGCCGGGCCCTGGCCGACCTTGGAGCGCGTCAGGTCGACGCTGGTCGAGATCGCGGCGTGGTCCGGGACCCGCATGGAGAGGACCTGGTGGGCGCCCAGCCGCAGCACGTCGAGCACCTTCGCCTCGACCTTGGCCAGTGGCCGGTCGATGCACGCGGCCAGCACGGCGTCGTAGGTGCCCTGCTGCCGCAGCGTCCCCGAGGCCAGCTCGGTCGCGAAGGCCGCGTCGCGACCCTCCAGGCCGAGGCGGCCCAGGACGTGAGGCAGCACCAGGTTCGCGTACGCCTCGTCGACCCGCACCGCCTTGAGCACCTCGAACGCCGCCAGCCGAGCCGGGTCGACGGGCTTGGTGCCGCCCCGCTCCCCTGGTCGTCGTGGTCCCTGTGGCCGCCGGCCGGGGCGCCTCCTATTCGAAGGTGACACCGGACTCCAGACGTACGCCGCGAGCCCAGTCGGCCGCCGGCATCTCCTTCTTGCCGAAGGCCTTCACGCGGCCCAGGCGTACGGCCGTCGTGCCGGTGCCGACGAGGACCTCGTTCTTGCGGACGACCAGCTCGCCGGGGGCAGCCTCGTCGTCGGTCATCGTGATCGGTCCGACCTTGAACCGCTCTCCGTCGAGCAGCGTCCAGGCTCCCGGCGCCGGGGTGCAGGCGCGGACCTGCCGGTCGATGGCCACCGCGTTCTGGGTCCAGTCGACCCGGGCGTCCTCGACGGTGATCTTGTCGGCGTAGGAGACGCCGTCGGCGGGCTGCTCGCGCGCCTCCAGAGAGCCGTCCTCGATCCCGTCGAGGGTGGAGACCAGCAGCGTGGCGCCACCGGCGGTGAGCTTCTCGAAGAGCGAGCCGGAAGTCTCCTCGGGCGCCAGCGCCTGCGTCATGGTGCCGAAGACGGGACCGGCGTCCATCGCCTTCACGATCCGGAAGGTGGTGGCACCGGAGATCTCCTCACCGGCCCAGACCGCACGCTGCACCGGAGCCGCGCCGCGGTAGGCGGGCAGCAGCGAGAAGTGCAGGTTGACCCAGCCGTGCGGCGGGATGTCCAGCGCCGACTGCGGCAGCATCGCGCCGTAGGCGACCACCGGGCAGCAGTCGGGCTTCAGCGCCTTCAGCGCCGCCTGGAACTCGGGCTCGCGGGGATGCTCCGGCTTGAGCACCGGCACCCCCAGCTCCTCGGCCCGCTGGGCGACCGGCGAAGGCACCAGCCGCTTGCTGCGGCCCTGGGCGGCGTCGGGCCGGGTGACGACACCGACCAGCTCGTGGCGGGAGGCGGCGATCGCGTCCAGGGACGGCACCGCGACCTCGGGCGTGCCTGCGAAGACGACCCTCATCAGAACCCGAACCCGTTCGTCGCGTGCGGCGAGATCTTCACCGTCGGCTTCTCCAGGCCGAACCACTCCGACTCCCGGATCTCCTTCATCGCAGCCTTGCGCGCGGCCTCGTCGAGCCGGTCGATGAACAGGATGCCGTCGAGGTGGTCGGTCTCGTGCTGGATGGCCCGGGCGAGCAGCTCGGAGCCCTCGATGGTCACCGGCTCGCCGTGCATGTCGAAGCCCTTCGCCACGACCGAGAGCGCGCGGCGGCAGTCGAAGGTGATGTCGGGCAGCGACAGGCAGCCCTCTCCCCCGTCCTGCGTCTCCTCCGACAGGGTCAGGTCCGGGTTGACCAGATGACCGACCTGGCCGTCGACGTACCAGGTGAAGACACGAAGGCTCACGCCGATCTGCGGAGCGGCCAGTCCGGCGCCGGGCGCCTCGAGCATGGTGTCGGTCAGGTCGGCAACGAGCTTGCGCAGCTCCTTGTCGAAGTCGACGACCTCGATGGCTGGCTTGCGCAGCACGGGGTCGCCGAAGAGTCGGATGGGCTGGACTGCCACTGTTCTCCTAGGTGGTCGAGCGTGTCGGGTCCACAATACGTGGGCTGAGCGTGGGTCAGAGCGTCGGCGGATCGACCTGGACCCGCACCGGGTCGAGCTTGCGCGCCGACCGCACCCGCTGCAGCTCTCCGAGCGCCTCGGTGAGCCTGGTACCGAGGGACCTCGGCACGCGTACGACCGCACGCAGCCGCGGCTCGCCGGTCGAGGTGGGCTCGGCGGGCACCGGCCCCAGGATCTCCGCGCCCGGTGGCAGCGCGAGCAGTGTGAGTGCGTCGTCGAGTGCTCCCGGCGTGGCGGTGATGGTGGCCATGCGCGAGGCGGGAGGCAGGTGTGCCTCCTGCCGTGCGGACGCCTCCCGCTGGGCGAACCCGGGCTGGTCCCACCGCACCAGTGCCTGCAGCACGGGCAGCGCCGGGTCACCGACGACCAGCACCCGTCCGCCCGGCCGCACCAGTCCGGCGGCGTTGCTCCAGCGGCGCAGCGCCTCCTCGTCCGTACGCAGGTCCGGCCGCCCGAGCAGCAACCAGGTGTCGAGCAGCAGCACGGCGGCATAGCCGCTACCGGCGGTCGAGCTTGTCGAGACCACGGGCTCGGCGCCGATGGTCGCGACGACGATGGCAGGAGTCCCCGGCACGGCCTGCTTGACCGCCCCCGCCGACGAGGTGACCACCCGCACCCCAGGGAAGGAGCGACCCATCTCCTCGGCCGTGCGGGCCTCACCGATGATCGGCGCCCGCAGCCCGAACCCGCCGCAGGCGCCGCACGCCCATGCCGCCTCGACGTGACCGCACCAGGCACAGGTCGGCGGCGCGGCCGGTCCGCCGAGCTGCAGGGGCCCCTGGCAGGCCGAGCACCTCGCCGGCGTACGGCACCGGTCGCAGGCCAGCGAGGCCGCATATCCGCGGCGCGGGGTCTGCAGCAGGACCGGTCCGGTGGCGAGCGCGGCGCGGATCGCCTCGTGAGCCTCGCGGGGCACCCGGGAGGCCCGGGTGAGCGGATCCTTCTCCAGGTCGAAGTCGGTGTCGCCGGTGATCTCGATGCTCACCCGCTGCCGGGCCAGGGCACGCGTCGGGCGGATCTCCTGCGCCCAACCGGTCTCGACCAGGAACCCGGCCTCGACGGTCCGCGCGAAGCCGCCCACGAGCGCTGCCGCCTGCTCCAGCTCGGCGCGCAGGAGCAGCACGTCGCGCGCGTGCGGGTAGGGCGAACGCTGCTCGGCGAGCAGATCGTCGCCGTCGTCCCAGACGACCACGAGCCCGAGGTCGCGCACCGGCGCGAAGGCCGCGGCACGGGTGCCGATCGCCACCTTCACCGCGCCTCGGGAGACCCGCAGGAACTCACGGTAACGAGGCGCCGGCCCGGCGTCCGCGGCCAGCACGGCGTGCCGGCCCTCCCCCAGCACCTTCGTCATCGCGGTGTCGAGCCGGGCGAGGTCCTTCCAATCGGGCACCACGACCAGCGCACCGCGTCCGGAGGCGAGCGTCGCGGCGGTGGCGTGCGCGATCAGATCGGCGTGGTCGGTGCCCGCCGCGGCGTGCCAGACCGCACGCGGCGCTCCGCCGGAGGCCAGGTGTCGCAGGAATGCGGCCGCGGGCTCGTGGCCGGTCCAGGCAGTCGTCGCCGCGGCCGGGTCGAACGGTGGCGCGGCCGGGGCGGCCGGCGAGGGCTCCTTCTCGGTCGACGCGTGCCGCGGAGGGATCGCGAGCCGGAGCACGTCGGCCCGGGGACCCGCGTAACGCCGGGCGACCGCCTCGCTCAGCGCGGCCACCTGCGGGGTGAGCACCACCTCGGAGCTGACCACCCGTTTGAGCGGCTGCAGCTTTGTGTGCTCGGAGGCCTCGGCGCGGGCCACGACGAACCCGTCGACGTCCTTGGGGCCGAACCGCACCTTCACCCGCACCCCGGGCCGCGCCTCCTCGGCCATCGAGACCGGAACCGCGTAGTCGAAGGGGCGGTCCAGGTGGGCCATCGGCAGGTCGAGCAAGACCTTGGCGACGGGGTCGACCTCGGCGAGCTCCGCCTCAGCAGCCTTCCGCGCACGCGTGGCCGCGGCCTTCGCCCGCCCCTCCTTGACCCGGTCGCGAACCAGGCCGGGCAGCTCCAACTCGGCTGCCCCGGCTGCCTCCTTCGGTCCCCGGCTCACAGGGGTCGTTTCTACCAGCAGCCACCGACGAAATGCCGAGTCGGCCCGTCTTGACCACAAGCCATGCCGAGTCGGCCC